>NZ_JBEYFS010000396.1:0-5813 GCF_040634475.1 Streptomyces sp. NPDC007095 | reverse complement strand
CACCTATACCAACCCCCCCTATAAAAAACCCTTCCCCAACCCCACGCTCTCCCCATATCTCCCTTTCCACACATAACACAACCCCCACGGGCCCCCCTCCCATCAGGGGAGGCGGCCCCTTCGTCTTGGACTGCTCGCGCTCTTCCTTCTTGTGTCTCTATAGGGACGTCGATAGGGATCTCAGTAGGCATGCCAGTAGGTCTGTAGGTATCTGCACACTTATCTTTGCTCCTTTCTATCTAGAGATCTATCCGTCCTGGTGCGTCACGGATCAGTGCTGCGGCGCATCATGTTGGCGACATCAAAAAACGGATCTTTCGCGCGACAACCCACCGAAACACCGAACCAGCCAACACGCCAACCTGCTACGCCGTGACACAAATTGAGTCGCGACTGCGATAGTGTTACCGGTGATCAATTGGAGAGATAGATCCACCGTGAGGAGGGCCAGACGTGGCGGGGCGCATCACGCTGGCGTCGCTGGCAACAGCCGCCAAGCTCAATCGCATCTGGGTCAAGAAGGCAACCGACCTTGGGCTGATCAGTCCGGCTTCCCTCGACGGCGAAGACGTCATCGTGGTGCAAGTTCTGGCTGTCGTCGATCAACTTGTTTGGCCGGGCAACAAACGTTCGAGGAGTCAGTCCAGAACTCTCGAGGTCGGTCTACCGCTCGTCGTGAACACGGCCCGCGACTCCATCACTGACATCCGCACCACTCGCGACACCGTCCTCTGGGTGGTACAGGACGAGGTCCCCAAGGTCACCAACACCCTTGGTGAGCGAGCCCAGTACGTCATCGACGTCCTCGGCAGGAGGTGTGCCTACTCCATTCCGCTCGGTGAATGGATTGCCACACTTCCCAAGGGCTACGAAGTCCCGGCAACCCACAGGCTGGCCAGGCAGGGGGCCATCGCCCCTGAGCCCACCGACACCGCGACCGACAACCCCGTCTCGGATCAGTCGGCCGCGGCCTAGAACCTGTGCTGAGCACTCCCCCTGAGCACAAAAAGTACTGGCCCGGGACTCCGCAATCCCGGGCCAGTCATGCCGAAGAGGTGAGCGTCACCAACATCCCTAGCTGAATACCTGTCTCGCGTCCGGCTTCCCTACCTCCCCAGGCAGAGCCGGTTGGCGATGTGGGTTTCCCTCATTCCTCCTCGACTGGAGCACATCATAGCTACCCGTCCGAGGGCTGGCGTAGTCATGCCTCCTGCAGACCGAAATCGCCCGCCAGACCCTTTACCGCCTCGGTTCTCGCCGCCCACTGCTTCTGCGCGAACTCGTGACGGTAGGCGCCCTGAGGCGCCTCCGTCCGTCTCCGGCGAGCCTCTGCTGCTCACTCCCGGCATGCGCAGCGCGCTCTCCGCGGCCGTGCGCTCACTTCTTGACGACCCTCGTCTCGCTGAGGCGGACGACTCTGTTCGGCTGACCTCAGTCGTTCTGCTGGCGAAGGCCCCTGTCACGTCGGCTCGTGTGGAGACGATGTCGCGCGATCTGGGTGGATGGCTCGGCTACGGGGTCTCGCACGTCGCCCACACCGTGGTTCCTCGAGTGCGCGCGTCCGGTCTCGCGACGTGCAGACGTGCCCGTGACGCTGCCGGCTGGACGCACGCCCTGCAGTTCGAGCTGCTGCCGTTGAAGGAGGTGCGCTCCGAACAGGGCCTGAATCCGCTCTCGTTGCTGAACAAGCGCGACCTCGCGACGATGCTTCACTTTGCCGAGGCGGTGCTGTGCCCGGGATGGGCGCCCAAGGACAAGCCGGCTACGCCGGCAGGCTTCATGTCGGGCCGCAGGGGGAGGGGTTCGGCCACGGATCGGCTGGCGATGTTTCTCCTCGCGCTCGAGGCGCGTGAGGACGGCAGTGTCCGGATGGCTCCGGGGCGGCTTCCTGAGGGGTACAGCCGTTCGGAGGTGACCGTCGCCCGGCTGCTGAGGTGTTCTCTGGAGCTGGCCGTAGAGGTGCTGCGACGGCTGGTGGAGATGGGGGCCGTCGACTGGGACCGTCCGGAGAAGTTCGGGCGGGACCGGCTTCTGGTTCCGGCGATCCGCGCCGCGCACGAGCGCACGCAGGCGGCTTCCCCCCGTACCGATGAAGCCACGCAGGAGACGTCGCCTTCCCAGGAGCCGGCTTCGTCGTCCGACGACGGCCGGTGCACGCGGTGCGAAGTCGGGGATGCTTACGGGAACTTGCTCCTCGAAGGGGACGGCTGGGCGCAGTTGTCCTTCGAAGATGTTCCTGATGAGGCTTCGGATAGTGCATGTGGGGATCAGCCGAGCGCCTCGGGCGCATCGCCACAGGTAGGTGCAGGTTTCGAGGGGGGTTCGTTGCCGGGGGTTTATGCAGACCCCCACACGGCCCACCCACCGGTGGTTCCTCTCTCCGGGTCTTCTGCAACTGAGTTGGTTGGCTTTTCCGGCTCTGCCGTCGATGGTGAAGGCCGTTTGCGGAACCGCGCGTGCGCGGGCGAGGATTCGCCGCAGACCAGTTTGGCCGGGCCCCCCTCGTCGGGCAAGGCCGACCCGCTTCGCGGGGAACAGCAAAAGGCTTCTCCGGCTGCTCAGGCGGGTTCGGCGGCTCCGCCCACCGCGTTCGTCCGGCCCGTCGTGGTCCCGAAGGATCTCCAGCAGGCGCTCGCTCCGGTGGCGTGGCTGTGGGCCGGTCTGCGCCGGGAATCTGCGGGGGAGTGGCTGGCGAAGGCGGTTCGTCTGGAGTTGGTGCGGCTGCGCGGTGTCGTCGGGGACGCCCTCGCCGACCGGCGGTTGGCTGAACGCCTCAAGCGCCGACTGGACCGGCAGGGCCTCCGGCCGATCCAAGACCTGGCCGGCTGGATGATCAAGCGCGGCTTGCCGCAGAACCAGCAGTGCTGGTCGCAGTTGTGCGACGACGGCTACCGGCTCGACACCGCGGGCCCCTGCGACAGCTGCAGCTGCCTGCTCGCCGATCGGCGTGGACTTCGTACGGTCGTGGCGACTCAGGTAGCCGCCCAGCACCGGGGCTGTCCAGCGGGGGAGTGGCGCGAGGTGTACGAGACCCAGCTGCGGGCCCGGGTCCAGCACGACGCCGCGATGGACCTCGTACGCCGGGAGCGGACCGCCGAGCGGCAGGTGGCCTTCCGCGCGGCGGTGGAGGAGCAGGAGGCTCAGATCGCGGCGGAGAAGGCCGAGGCGGCCGCACGTCCGTGCTCTGAGTGCGGTGTGCCCGAAGCCGCTGGGCTGTGCCCGACATGCACCTTCCGACGGACCACCGCGAAACTCGTGGCGGAGGCGGTCGATGTCGCCGTGGCGATGCGGGCCGACCTGGACGATCCGCAGGCGGTGGCCACTCTGACCATGCAGGTCGCGCACGACACCTGGGCCTTCGTGCAGCGTGCCGCGGTTGCCGAAGCCTGTGACGAACCGGTCTCCCGGGCGTTCGCCGAGCAGGAACTCGCCAAGCGGGTTCTCGGGCAGCGGCGGGAGCGGGCAGTGGAGAGGCTACGGGAGTCGCCGCCGGCCGAGATGGAGGCCGCGCACGTCACGCGGATGGCGCTGCGCGGGATGTTCCCCACGGAGAAGAACCTCCAGCGGGCGAAGACGGCGGCCGCGAAGGCCCGGGCACGGGTGGCGCAGGAGCTGTTGGGGGAGTTCCTCGGTGATCTGTACCAGGCACGGGTCGTAGCGGCGCCGCACGAGCCGGTGCAGCCGTGGAGCGAGCGGTGGGCCGATCTCGCCCAGCGCCCGCTCACCGACGACGACACGGCCGTGGCCGCAGAAACAACGGCGGACTCGTGATCCGTCTCGGCGCCTCCGTCAACCAGGCATCAGCGTGGGCACGCCTCCGTGCCCTGCCGAGCCGCGACCGCAGCCGAGGACCCGGACCCGCCCTTGGCGTTGCTCCGGCACTGTGTCTAACTACCGGCCGTGAGCCGGTGTTTGTCCTGGACAGGGGTTGCTGCGACACTTCGGCGTCCGCGAAGCGCTCGTGCGCGTGGCCGGACCCGGGGGTTCTTCGTTGTCCGCGTCGGTGACTTCGTCTACCTCGACGGCGCGTACCAGCGAGTCCGGGAGATGCGGTCGGCCGGCACCGCAGCCCACCGCGTACCGACGCTCTCGCTCAGCGCCATCAAGAGCCATCTGAGCCGGATCCATGACAAGTTGCCAGCCCGCAACCGTGTGGAGATCGCCGCCTGGGCCTGGGAGCACGGCGTCGTCGGCTGAACGCGCTCCGCCGCCAGGAGCAAGGGCGAGGGCACGTGACCACGGTGGTCACGTGCCCTGGTCGTGCTGTCCGGAGGGTGGGTCGAGCGGATCGCCGAGGTCAGGCGGTCCGGCCCTGTGGCGCATGGGCATCGCGTATCGGCGGGCAACCCAGTCGGCCGCGGGTGGCGATCAGCAGGACGGCGGCAGCGGCGGTGGAGCTGAGCAGGAAGCCGTGCGCGGCGTCTCCGGTGGACAGGGAGGGGAACATGTCGGACCGGGCCAGGGAGAAGAAGTTGTTGACGCCGCAATGCAGCAGCATGGCCAGCGGCAGGCTCTCCCCGGTGCGGTTGAACACCCAGGTCATGACGAAGCTGAAGGCGATCGCGGTGGCGATGAACTCCAGGGGCGTGGTCCAGGACATGTGCGGCCAGTTGCCCCAGTCGGACATAAACAGCGGGAGATGCCAGGCGCCCCACAGCGGGCCGACGACGAGGGTGCCGAGCAGCGGGCCGTAGCGGCGCTGCAGGCGGGGCATGGCGAACTCGCGCCAGCCGGGCTTCTCGGCGAGGCCGGTGGTGATCATCTGCATGATCAGGCCGGGCAGGAACGCGGCCAGTACCGTGACGGGCGGCATCGCGGGGTCGTGGCCGGCCAGCGCGACCGTGGCGAGTGTCAACGCGGCGGGCACCGAGAACAGCACCACGACGTGCCAGCGCCAGCCGACCCGGAACTTGGTCATACGACCGCGTCAGGCACGCAGTCCGGGGCGTCCCTCGGTGATCCCGGTGACGAGGAGGGCCGCAGTGACCGGGCCGAGGTAGGCGCCGGGCAGGACGCCTAGGAGCTGGGTGGTGCCGCCGACGCCGGGGAAGGCGAAGTGCCACAGGCCCAGACCGTTCTCGGACAGGATGTACGGGGTCCACGCCGTCCAGCTCAGCAGGTAGGCGAGGGAGAAGAACCAGGTCAGGGGGCGGCGGCGGAAGCTGCCTCGCAGGCCGGTCGCGCGGGCCGGGCGGGCCGGGCTTTCGATGGTGACGGGGGCTTGGGCGCTCACCGCGGGTCCCTTCGGAGGGGGTTGATCTGATGCGTCCGGCACACCAGCGCCGCGCCTGCGGATCATTGCCGTGCGCGCCCCAAGTGGTGGTACAGCAGGGTGTACTTGAGGGGTCGTCACCCCTGGCGGCCTGCCGCCCCTGTGCGCACCGCCGCCTCGGTCGGGGTCGTCGCGGTGCGTACGGCGCCGGCGACCGTCACCCCCGCCACGGCCGCGGTGGCGGTGTCCACGGCGATCTCGCCGGAACCGGACGGAGCACGGCCCTCGACCCTCGGGGCGTCCAGTAGCTTCGTCGAGGACCAGCCGTGCCCCGACGCCTGGGGGCCCCGGCTGCCACGATCCGTCCGTTGGCGTCGACGAGGGCGGCGGGAAAGCCGATGTCGCCGACCGCCGCGGTGACACCCGGCAGCCCGGTCAGTTCACCGGTCAGCCGGACGGGACGGGACCGTACGGCGTTCCGGGAGCGCGATCGGCGGGTCCTCGATCGGATGGAACTCCTGGTCGGCCGCGACCACGACGTCCGCGCCGCCGAGGCGCCCGGCGGGCAGGTGCGAGCGCAGGCCGGACTCGGCCAGTACGC
>NZ_JBEYFS010000395.1:0-5979 GCF_040634475.1 Streptomyces sp. NPDC007095 | reverse complement strand
CTCGTACTGGATGTACTCGGGTCTGGGCCCGGTGCGGCGAGAGTGCGTGCATGGCGTCGCGGGGCAGGCGGGAATTTGACGACAGGGCCTAGGAGCCCTGCGCGGCGGCGCGCCGCCGCCGTTTGCCGAGTGGGGCCTGGGACAGGTCCTCGGCCTTCGACCTGAGGTTCTTGTATCCGTAGCCGCGCTCGGTCAGCCACGCCTGCGCGGCGGCCTCGGCGCGCTCGGTCGCCTCCAGGATGTCCTCCTCCGCCTCTCCCGAGTCCAGGAACCGGAAGGTGAAGGCGAGCCGCGTGGTGAGGTCGTAGCTCAGGTGGCCCTCGGGGGTGAAGGCGGCGTGCAGTACGTCGTGCTCGGACGCGCGGGCCAGGAGCTCGGCGCGTTGCTCCGCGCCGAGCCCGTCGAAGACGCCACGGACGATGACGCGGAAGGTACGTGTGCTCATCCGGCGACCCTGACCAGCGGGTTCGGTGGGGCACCACCGCGTTTTCCGCGAGACGGCGTGGGCGCGGTGCGATGGAGTGTGAGGGCACCGAGGGCGGCGGCGACGGTACGACGAAGGCGCATGGACCCTGTTCCTTTGGCATGAGGTGCAGTCGGCGCCACCACGCTGCCCGCACGCCACGCGGCGCATCCGTCGAGCCACCCGACAGGTGAGCGAGAAACGTTTTGCCCTCACCCCTCGGGAGGAGACGCCGAGGGCCGGTCGGGCCTCGCCAGCGCGGCTTCGGCGCGGAGGTCACGTGGCGTCGTGGAAGACCAGGCCCAATGTATGACGCCGCCCGGAACGGACGGTGCTCACGCCGTGCCGCATCGGTCCGGTCGACCAGCCGCGCCGGGAGGCGACGGGCCGGTCGCGGGTGGTGAAGATCAGCCCGTGCCCCTGCGGGAGGGTCGTGGACGATCCCCGTGACTGCGCCCGGGGCCGCTGCTCGGTCATGATGAACTCGCCGCCGGTGAAGTCGACTCCGGGGGTGTCGAGGCCGATGACGACCTGGAGCGGAAACACCATCGCGCCGAACACATCGCGGTGCAGCGCGTTCCAGTCGCCGGGCCCGTAACGCAGCAGGATCTGAGCGGACTTGGCCTGTCCGGCCGCGTGGCACATCGCCAGCCACTCCTCCAGGTCCTCGGGCCAGGGGGCGGGCTGCCGGAGCTTGTCGGCCCAGTCCCGGGCGACGGGCAGTAGCCGCGGATAGAACGCCTCGCGCAACTCCCTTACCAAGTAGGGCAGTTCATGGGTGAAGTAACGGTACTGGCCGGAACCGAAGCGATGGCGGGCCATGTCGACGGTGGTGCGGAAGCGGTCGGTCTCGTCGTAGAGCGCCCTGATCCCGTGGCATTCGTCGGGGGTCAGCAGCGGAGCGGTGAGTGCGTGTCCGTGCTCGTTCAGCTGGTCGGTCAGTGCGGTCCAGTCGTCGGCCGCGAAGCGGTCGGCGACCGGACCCGCCAGGTGGGTGGTGTCGAGCGTGTTCATGATGGTGACGATCCTCAGGTGGCCGGGCGTGCGTGCTCCAGGTCCAGGAGCTGCTGCTTGCGCTCCAGGCCGGCGGCGTACCCCGTGAGGGAGCCACTGGCGCCGATCACGCGATGGCAGGGGCGCACGAGCAGCAGCGGGTTCGCGCCGATCGCCGTGCCCACGGCGCGCACGGCGGCCCGCGACGCGCCGATCCGCGCGGCGATCTCTCCGTAGCTGACGGTCGTGCCGTACGGGACGGTCTCCACCGCCTTCCACACCCGCTGCTGGAAGTCGCTGCCCGCGCCGCTCACGTATTCGATGTCGAAGTCGGTCAGCACCCCGTCGAAGTACGAGCGCAGCTGCGAGACGATCTCGGTGAACGCCTTCTCGTCCCTGGTCCAGCCGTCCTGGACGACGGCGCCGGACTTCTGGCCGGGCATGGACAGCGAGACCAGCGCCGTGCCGCCCTTCGCGGTGACCGACTCCTCGCCCACCAGCAGCAGCTCGCCAAGAGGGCTGTCGATCGTTGTGTACACCGGCATCGGTCGTGTCCTTTCGAAGTGTGTCTCCGCTGTCCACTCTGCGCCATGGCCGCCATCACGGCTGGCGGAAATCGGACGCGGCGCACGGAAACGACGGCGCACGGAACGAAGGCGCACGAGAACGAAGAGGACCCGTGGATCGTTCACGCACGGTCCACGGGTCCTGTCGCTCAGCTCGTCGCCGGGGCGGGGATCAGTGCCGTACGAGTCGTACGGACAGCCCGTCCACCGAGTACACGGGTACGGCCCGGTATCCGTCCGCCTCGACCGTGATGCGGGCGAACTGCCCTCGCAGCGACGGCGTCCGGAGCACCGGGACGGTGGTGCCGGGGACCGGCGGGCGGTCGGCGTCCAGCCGGAGAGTGAGCGCGCTGTCCCGGCTCAGTACCACCCGTCGCTCCACCGTCAGCGCCGGCCCGCGGCCCGCACTGAGCGTCGCCTCCAGGCTCGCGGCGGACGCCTGCGTGTAGCTGCCGCGCACGCGAACGGACGACGCCGCACTCACCCGCAGGGTCCCGCCGTCCACCCGCACGTCGCCGCAGCCCAGCGCACCCGACGAACCGGCCGTCAGCACGCCCTCCTCCAGCACGGTGCCGCCCGTGTGGGCGTTGTGGCCCGTCAGGGTCAGCGCACCGGTGCCGCGCTTGACCAGTCGGCCGCACCCGGAGATGTCGTTGCGCCAGGCGTCGGCCGCGCTGAAGCCCCCGTCGGCGGCGTTCATCGTCACGTTCACGTCGGACTCGAAGGCCCCGTACCCGTCCGCGGCGGCGAACAGGTTGAGCCGGCCCCACTGCTCGAAGCCGTCGAGCAGCACGTACCCGGAAGGCAGGGCGGTCGTGCGGAGCACCTCGCGGCGCTGGGCGGCGTCGAGGTAGGGCAGGCGCGTCTCCAGCAGGACCTCGGCGCCCTTGGGCACGGTCATGCCCTCGGAGCGGCCGTGCCGGGTGAGGACGTAGGTGAGCCGGGGTGTGAGTGCGCGGGCGTTGGCGGCCCGGTCGGCGTACGGGTCGGTGGCGACGTCCGCCGAGTGCGCGTAGGCGTACAGGGTGTCCGCCGTCGAACCGGTCTGCTGCTGGAAGTACGCGGCGGCCTGGGCGCGCGCCGCGGCCTTGAGGGCGGCGTTGGCAGGGTCGGCCAGCGTGGCGGCGGCCAGGGCCGTGGCCATGATCCGGCCGCCGATGACGTCGACGGTGGAGTGCATGCCCGCCATGATCCGGGTGTGGCTGAGCTCGTAGGCGCGCGCCAGCAGCTCCTGGAAGCGCTCGGGCACCGCGTACGCGTACGCGAGCCCCGCCAGGTGGAAGGCGTTGGTGTGGCCGCTGGGGAAGCCGCCGTCGTCGACCGCGGTCGTGCCGCGCTGCCACAGCAGCTGCGGGGCGACGATCACGTCGGAGTCGTAGACCGGGAAGCCGAGCGTGTCGACCTTGCCCGTGTCGACGACCTCGCTGTTCTCGTTCATGCGCCACGGACGCGGGTACTGGAAGGCGTACTTGGCCGGGTTGCCGGAGGCGTACGGGCCGCGCACCGTGTCCACCAGCTCGGCGACCTTGCCGAGCGCCGAGTCGTGCGAACCGGCGCCCTGCGCGGAGCCTGCCGGAGCGTCGGGCGGCACGGCGTCGTTGATCTTGCCGGAAGGAGTGCCGTCAGGAGCGCTGGTGATGGAGGTGACCGCCTTGGCACCCGCCCTGTACAGGGCGGCCAGCGGGCCCAGGCCGGCGATCATCGCGTAACTCTGGTGCTGCCGGTCGTAGATGAACGCCTCCTTCGCCTGCGCGTCGGTGCGGGCGTGCGTGATGCGGGCGCAGTAACGCATGTTGGCGCGCAGCACCTCGGGCATGAGCGGCGTGCCCGTGTTCCAGGCACCACCGGTCTTCCACACCTTGCTCATGCCACCGAGGATCCGGACCGCCGCGTTGGTCTCGGGCGTGAGGTTGGTGAGGATGTTGGTGGTGTAGTCGTCCACGAAGGCGGCGGGGCTCGTCGCGGCCTTCGCGTCCGCGGCGGCGAGCCAGGTGACGACGGTCGGAGCGGCCAGCAGTCCCGCCGAAGCGCCGAGCGAGTTCCGCAGGAACACCCGTCGGTTCAGGGCGCGTTCACGGACGGGGACCGAGGGGACGGACTGCTGCCCGGCTGGTGACGGCATGGATGTGCCTCTCCTGAGTGGAATGGGGTCCTCCGACAGCCGGGTCAAGTCGTGAAGCGACTGTGCCCCTGTGGTGAGGACGAGTCATACGAGCGAAGATCTACGGCTGATTCATGTCACGCTTGCGAAGCGCGGGGGGCGGCAAAGTGTCGTACGGACGAATGCGCCGACCCTGTGCGCCCGCTGTACGGGCGAACGCGCCTCCGGTGCGCAGCTACTTGTCCGGCGCTCGCACCGGGGCAACGCGCGCTGCCCCGCGGGGTGTCGGTCGCCCCCGCGGGCAACGCGCCACCCCGTCCCCTCATATGAGGGCATGCGCCAACGCCACGGCCCCCTCGACCGGCGCCGCCCGCAGCGGCCTGGGCCGCGCCCCGGGTACGGACTCGGCGAGTGATGTGGTGAAGGAGGTGTACAGGGCGGGTTGGGAGAGCACGGTGCTGCCGGCGACCACCACGTCGTCGACGGCGACTCCGCGCTCGGCGAGCCGCACGACGAGTGCGGCGAGGGACCGGCCCCCGTCCGCGATCACCGACCGCGCGATCCGGGAACCCCGCTCCGCGGCCGTGAACACGACGGGCGCGTGCCGACCCCACTCCGCGGACACATCCGTGGCGCTCTCCAGCGCGGCGCCCAGGGCGGGCACCTCACCCACTCCGAACGCGGCGATGAGCCCCTGCGCGAGTTCGTCGGGGGCTTCACCACGGTCGTGCGCCGCCCACACGGCGCGCGCCGCTTCCCGTACGAGACCGGCGGAGCCGCCCTCGTCGCCGAGCGCCGCACCCCAGCCGCCGACCTGGACGGGGCTGCCGTCGGCCAGCCGCCCCACCGCCACCGAACCGGTACCGGCCACGAGACCGACACCCTTGTCCAGCCCCGCGGCGGGAACGAGGAGTTCGGCGTCGCCCACCACCAGGATGGGCATGTCGAGGACCTCTCGCAGCGCGGCGGCGATGCCGGCGCACTGGCGGGGGGTCTCACAGGCGTGCCCGCCGACGGCCAGTGCGGCTGGGCGGGTGTCGACGGGCAGGGCCTCGTGGACCAGTGCCGTCAGCCAGCGGGCGGCGGCGGCCGGTTCGTGCGGCCGCCAGCCGCTGCTCGGCCGGACGTGATCGGCGACCGGGTCCGTGCCGACGAGGGCGCGGAGATGGGTCTTGGTGCCACCCACGTCGATACCGACCACGAGGGGGGAAGCAGGAGTGTCCTGCACGGATCCTCTTTCGTCGTCTGGGCGAAGAGCGCCGAAGAACATGGCACTGTGCTGTGACGGCGGGCGAACCGTGTCTGGTCGAACCGGAGTTGAGCGAGTCGGGAAGCCCCGGGACGGGCTTCTTGCGGAGCACGGCAGGCGAGTACCGGACTTCGTTAGGAAGTTAACTAACGAAGTACAGTGCGTCAAGAGTTGTCGCGCAGTCGATCAACGGGACGCCGCCGGAGGGCGGGACCGCGCGGCACGAGGGCATCGCATCGCCGCATTCCGTCACCCGGGGAGCGCGGCCCCTGACCCATGGGGGAACTGTGGAACACGTCGTGACTGAAGCCCCCCGCCTCACCGAGAGCGCCAGCGCGGTGTTCGCCGTCCTGGCCCAGGCCGGCAGCGCCACCCGGCCGCAGCTGGCGAGCCTCGCGGGGCTGTCCAAGCCGACGGTCTCCGCCGCCGTCGCGGAACTGGAGAGCGCCCGGCTGGCCACCCACTCCGGCACCGCGTCCAGCGGCACCGGCCGCTCCGCCGCCGTATACGGCCTCGGTCCCGCCTCCGGCTCGGTCCTCGACACCCTGCTGCTGGACAAGACCGGCACCATCACCCTGGGCAACCGGCAGGCTGCCGAGTTCCTGCC
>NZ_JBEYFS010000394.1:0-6051 GCF_040634475.1 Streptomyces sp. NPDC007095 | reverse complement strand
GACCGCGCGCGCCATCGCCCGCGCCGCCCTCGCCACCACGGCCGGCCGCTCCACCCGCCCCGACTTCGCCGCCGCCGCTACCACCGGACCCGTACCCCAGCGGGTCGCGGCCCTTCTCGCGACTCCCGGGCACCGCTCCCGCGCCGCCTCCTGGATCGCCCTCCTCCTCGTCGCCTGCGCGACCGTCTCGGCCTCCGCGGCGGCGACCGGCGTCGTCACCTTCCATCACGAGGTGGAGATCGCCCAGGGCGAGGAGACCCGCTGACCCTCCCGGGCCGGGTTGCCGGGTCAAGGCCGTGACGTCCATCTGTCTCCCTGCGGAATTTTCATTTACGCTCAGCGAGAGGGATGTTCTCCCTTCCCGACGGCACGGCGTCCGAAGCGGTGGCGCGCGAGATCGCCGCCGCCCCCGGCCGCCGTACCACCCACGTCGTCGACACCTCGACGATCGGGGTGAGCGCCGCCCGCTCCGTCGCCGCGCTGCTCGCCGAGAGCGGGGTCGCCTACGTCGACGCCCCGGTGTCCGGCGGTGTGGCGGGTGCCAGGGCCCGCACCCTCGCCGTGATGTACGCCGGGAGCGACGAGGCCTGCGCCCGCGTCGTGCCGGTCCTCGCCGCTCTGAGTGACCGCCGGCACCGGGTGGGCGACCGCCCGGGCCTCGCCCAGGCCCTGAAGCCGGCGAACAACTTCCTGGCGGCCACCACACTCGCCGCGACCAGCGAGGCGATCGCCTTCGGCAGGTCGGTGGGTCTCGACATGGCGACCATGGTGGAGGTGCTGGACGGGGCCGGCGGGCGCAGCGCCGCGACGAACGACAAGTTCCCGAACCATGTCCTCACCGGCCGCTACGCCGCCGGATTCACCAGCACGCTCATGACCAAGGACGTACAGCTCTACCTGCGTGCCGTCGAGGAAGAGGACCGGCCGTCACCGATCGGGGCGGCCACCGGCGCCCTGTGGGAGAGCTTCGCCGCGAAGGAACCCGGCGCCGACTTCACCCGCGTCTTCCCCTACGTCGAAGGAGCCTGATCCCGGTCCTCGTGAACCCGGCGGCGTACAGCGGCCGCATCTGCCGCGTGGCCGCCGGCCGGGACGCGGGCGCTACTCGGACGCGTCGCTGAGGCCGAGCCGCAGATGCTCGACGTGGTAGACCGCCTGGTCGAGGAGTTCGGCGACATGGTGGTCGTGCAGCGCGTAGACCACCGACCGGCCGCTCCGCTCGCCGACGACCAGGCCCAGGTTGCGCAGCAGCCGCAACTGGTGCGAGCAGGCGGACTGTTCCATGCCCACCTCGGCGGCCAGCTCCGTCGCCGGAAGCGGCCCTTCGCGCAGCCGCGCGAGGATCAGCAGCCGTGAGGGGGTGGACAGGGCCTGGAGCGTGGTGGCCACCTTCGCGACATTCGCCGCGTCCAGACGCACGCGCGTGGTGACGCTCTGAGCGGCGGCGTCCTGCGCGGTGGTGACGGCTCCATGACCCATGGGTGTATCTTACTCATCGCACATGAAGGCATGAATGAGTCTTCATATATTCCTGTATGGTGTCAGGGTGTCCTCCACTCTTGACTCGCCGCCCGTCCCCGCCCTCGACGCATCCGCCCGGACGGCCCCGCGCCGCCGCACCCGCGTCCTCGCGCTGCCGGAGGCCCGCTGGGCGCTCCTCGCGACCGTCGCCTTCCTGCTCGCGCTCCCGCTGCACTTCGCCGACGCGCCCGGCTGGACGTACGGGCCGCTCTACGCGGTCGCATACCTCGCCGGTGGCTGGGAACCGGCGCTGGAGGGGCTGCGGGCGCTGCGTGGGAAGACTCTCGACGTCGATCTGCTGATGATCGTCGCCGCCCTCGGCGCGGCCGCGATCGGACAGGTCCTGGACGGCGCCCTGCTGATCGTCATCTTCGCCACCTCCGGCGCCCTGGAGGCCCTGGCCACCGCCCGCACCGCCGACTCCGTACGCGGTCTGCTCGACCTCGCGCCCGCGAAGGCGACCCGGGTCACCGCCGACGGTGAGGAGTCCGTCCCGGTGAGTCGACTCGCCGTCGGTGACGAGCTGTTGATCCGGCCGGGGGAGCGGATCGGAGCCGACGGACGGGTCCTCGACGGTACGAGCGAGGCCGACCAGGCGACCATCACCGGCGAACCGCTGCCGGTCCTCAAGACCCCGGGCGACGAGGTCTTCGCGGGCACACTCAACGGCACCGGAGCCCTGCGCGTCCGTGTCGAGCGCGACCCCGCCGACTCCGTGATCGCCCGGATCGTCACCCTCGTGGAGGAGGCGTCGCGCACCAAGGCGCCGACGCAACTGTTCATCGAGAAGGTCGAACAGCGCTACGCGGTGGGCGTGGTGGCCACAACGCTCGCCGTCTTCGCCGTGCCGCTCGCCTTCGGCGCGGACCTCACCGGCGCGCTGCTGCGGGCGATGACGTTCATGATCGTCGCCTCGCCGTGCGCGGTCGTTCTCGCGACCATGCCCCCGCTGCTCTCCGCCATCGCCACCGCCGGCCGGCACGGCGTCCTGGTCAAGTCCGCGCTCGCCATGGAACGCCTCGGCGAGATCGACACGGCCGCCCTCGACAAGACCGGCACGCTGACGGAGGGCGCGCCCGAGGTGACGGCCGTACGTCCGGCGACCGGATCGGGGCTGGACGAGGACGCCCTGCTGGCGCTGGCGGCCGCCGCCGAGCACCCCAGCGAACACCCGCTCGCCCGCGCGATCGTCGCGGCGGCCCGCACCCGTGATCTGCGCCTCGCCCCCGCCTGCGACTTCACGGCGAAGCCGGGACACGGCGTCACCGCCACGGTCGACGGCCGGGTCGTGACGGTCGGCCGCCCCGACTCGGGCCTGGACACGGACACGGACACGGACACGGACACGGGTACGGGTACGGGCACGGACGTCGAAGGCGGCACGGTCGTCCTCGTGGAACGTGACGGCGCTCCCGTCGGCACGCTCGTCCTGGCCGACCGCCCGCGCGCCGACGCCGCCGAGACGGCCGCGGGGCTCACCGCTCTGACGGGCACCTCACCCGTACTTCTCACCGGCGACAACCCGCGCGCCGCCGCCCAGGTGGCCACCGCCACCGGCATCACGGACGTACGCGCCTCCCTGCTGCCCGAGGACAAGGTCACGGCCGTACGGGAACTGCAACGCGAGGGCCGCAAGGTCCTGTTCGTCGGCGACGGCGTCAACGACGCGCCCGCCCTGGCCGCCGCCCACTCGGGGGTCGCCATGGGCCGGGCGGGTTCCGACCTCGCGCTGGAGACGGCGGACGCCGTCGTCGTCCGCGACGAGCTGGCGGCGATCCCCGCGGTCGTACGGCTGTCCCGCGCGGCCCGCCGCCTGGTGGTCCAGAATCTCCTCGTCGCGGGCACGTTCATCACGGTCCTCGTCCTGTGGGACCTGCTCGGACACCTCCCGCTGCCGCTCGGCGTCGCGGGCCACGAGGGCTCCACCGTGCTGGTCGGGCTGAACGGACTGCGGCTGCTTCGGGAGTCCGCATGGCATCGGCCGGACGGAGGCCGACCTCGGTCGCTGTGAGGTTGATGTCGGATTCTCGCCAGCCCCGGCCCCGCGGGTGCCCGATGCTTGAGGCATGCGGAACGGGATGCACACCGACATGGAGCGCTGTGTGCGCGCTGTCCAGTCGAAGGACGCGCGCTTCGACGGATGGTTCTTCACAGCGGTCCTGACCACGCGGATCTACTGCCGGCCGAGCTGCCCGGTGGTGCCGCCGAAGCCCGAGAACATGACGTTCTACCCGAGTGCGGCGGCCTGTCAGCAGGCCGGGTTCCGGGCCTGCAAGCGCTGCCGTCCGGACACCAGCCCCGGCTCGCCCGAGTGGAACCAGCGAGCCGACCTCGTCGCGCGTGCGATGCGCCTGATCGGCGACGGGGTCGTGGACCGCGAGGGGATCCCGGGCCTGGCGGGCCGGCTCGGCTACAGCATCCGCCAGGTCGAGCGGCAGCTGCTGGCCGAGCTGGGCGCGGGACCGCTCGCGCTCGCCCGGGCCCAGCGCGCCCAGACCGCCCGGCTGCTCATCGAGACCACCACGCTCCCGATGGCCGAGATCGCCTTCGCGGCCGGTTTCTCCTCCATCCGCACCTTCAACGACACCGTGCGCGAGGTCTTCGCCCTCGCCCCGAGCGAGCTGCGCGACCGGGTGCCGAAGAAACGCGCCCCGGCCACACCGGGCGTCCTGAGCCTGCGGCTCCCGTTCCGCGCCCCGCTCAACCCCGACAACCTCTTCGGTCACCTCGCGGCGACAGCCGTACCCGGTGTCGAGGAGTGGCGCGACGGTGCCTACCGGCGCACCCTGCGCCTGCCCTACGGCCACGGGATCGTCGGGCTCACCCCGCACGTCGACCACATCGCCTGCCGCCTCACCCTCAGTGACCTGCGCGACCTGCCCGTCGCGATCAGCCGCTGCCGCCGCATGCTCGACCTGGACGCCGACCCGGTCGCCGTCGACGACCAGCTGCGGACGGATCCCGTGCTGGCGCCCCTGGTGGCGAAGGCCCCGGGCCGCCGGGTGCCGCGCACGGTCGACGAGGCCGAGTTCGCCGTACGGGCCGTCCTGGGCCAGCAGGTCTCCACCGCCGCCGCCCGTACCCACGCGGCCCGCCTGGTCACCGCGCACGGCGAACCCGTCGAGGACCCCGAGGGCGGCCTCACCCACCTCTTTCCCTCCCCACAGGCGCTTGCGGCCCTTGACCCGTCCACGCTCGCGATGCCGAGCACCCGCCGCACCACCTTCACCACCCTCGTACACCAACTCGCCGACGGGACCCTTCACTTGGGAGTGGAGAGCGACTGGGCCGAGGCCCGCGCCCGCCTCCTCGCCCTCCCCGGCTTCGGCCCCTGGACGGTCGACGTCATCGGCATGCGCGCCCTCGGCGACCCCGACGCCTTCCTCCCCACCGACCTCGGAATCCGGCGCGCGGCCCAGGAGCTGGACCTGCCGTCGACCCCAGCCGCCCTCACGGCGCGCGCGGCGGCGTGGCGCCCGTGGCGGGCGTACGCGGTCCAGTACCTGTGGGCGACAGACAGCCACCCGATCAACTTCCTCCCCGTATAAGCGACTTCAAGCAAACGCACATGCTTCAGGCGACTCGAAGGTACGAACTGTGAAACAGCACACGGTCATCGACAGCCCATACGGCCCCCTCACCCTCGTCGCCGAGGACGGCGTCCTCTGCGGCCTCTACATGGTCGGCCAACGCCACCGCCCGCCGGAGGAGACCTTCGGCGAACGCGACGACATGCCCTTCGGCGAGGTCGCCGACCAGTTGAAGGCCTATTTCGAGGGTGAGTCGAAGGAGTTCACCCTCGAACTGCGGATGTCCGGCACCCCGTTCCAGCGCAGCGTCTGGGAGCAACTGCGCCGCATCCCCTACGGCGAGACCCGCTCGTACGGCGAACTGGCCGAAGCCCTGGGCAACGCGGGCGCCTCCCGCGCGGTCGGCCTCGCCAACGGAAAGAACCCCATCGGCATCATCGTGCCCTGCCACCGCGTGGTCGGCGCGAACGGAAGCCTCACCGGATACGGCGGTGGCCTGGACCGCAAGCAGCGCCTGCTGGACTTCGAGAGCGGTACGGCTCTCTTCTAGGCCCTGTCGTCACATTCCCGTCTGCCCCGCGACGCCATGCACGCGCCCCCAAGTTCTCGGCTTCGCTCGAACAGGCAGGGACCCCCTTCGCCGCCGGCTCTCTGTGCCTCTAGCCCTCTTCGCCCAGCGTACGCAGCAGCTTCGGCAGCGCGGTTCCGATCGGTTCCCGTACGACCTGGTCGGCCCGGTCGTCGTACGGAGTCGGTTCGGCGTTGACGATGATCAGCCGGGCTCCGTGGTCGGCGGCGAGGCCCGCGAGTCCGGCGGCGGGCTGCACCTGAAGGCTGCTGCCGACCGCGATGAACACCTGGCATGCCTTGGTGATCGCCATCGCCTCACCGAGTACCACCGGGTCGAGCCGCTGCCCGAACATCACCGTCGCCGACTTCAGGATCCCGCCGCACTCCAGGCACGGCGGGTCCTCCTCGCCGGCCTCGACCCGCGCGAGCG
>NZ_JBEYFS010000393.1:0-6169 GCF_040634475.1 Streptomyces sp. NPDC007095 | reverse complement strand
ACTGGACGGGTGGCACGGCGACCGCGTGCGCGGTGAGCGCCAGCACGGCGAACTCGTGCAGCAGCCCGGCCGCCACCAGCACCGCACCGTAGGCGACCCAGGTCCGGCGGTCCCGGCTCGCCACCGCCCGCACCAGCAGATACGTCGCCCACACGACCAGCGCGCACACGATCGCGTACGACCGGCCCTCCTGCGCGTACCGCTGGACCTGTGGCAGCAGCGCGAAGACGGCCCCCGCGAGGAGACCCGCGCGGGGGCCGGCCAGCCGGCGTCCGAGGAGGGCCAGTGTTCCCGTGGCCGCGGCCGTCGCGAGGACCGACGGGAGCCGGAGCACCAGGAGCGGGTCGAGCCCGTCGGTGACCTCGAACAGCAGGTGCATGAGCAGGTAGTACAGGCCGTGTACGGCGTCGGCACCGGCGAGTGTGGACCACAGGTCGGGCAGCGACCGCCGTGCCATGTCGTAGGTCACCGCCTCGTCCCGCCACATGGTGCCGCCGCGCCGTATGCCCCACAGTCCGAGGGTGAGCGAGAGCAGGGCGGGGGCGTACACCGTCAGTGGGGTGCGCGGGGCGGGCGACGGCAACCGTGCGGGGGCGTGCGGCGGTCTGGAAGTGTGTGTGGTGGCGATGACTGACTCCGGCGCGTGGTCGATGCCTCGCGGTCCCCTCCGGCGGGGCCCCGAGGACGTGCACCGTCGAGTCCAGCCGCCGGACGATTGATGGGCAGCCCCGTCGTGGGGCACCTATCAATGCAGGTGGGGAGCGGTGCCGACGGATCGGGCCGCCGCGGACGGGGGGGAGTCGCCGGTGGGACGCAGAGAGAAGCCGTTGGACCCGGCGCAGGGCGCGGTGGCGCGGTTCGCCTTCGAGCTGCGGGGGCTCCGCGACGAGGCGGGTGCCCCGACGTATCGCGCGATGGCCCGCCGGGTGGGCTACTCGGGGCCCACGCTGTCCGCCGCGGCGGCGGGCGAGAAACTGCCGACCCTGCCGGTGCTCCTGGCGTACGTCAGCGCGTGCGGAGGGGACGGCTCCATGTGGGAGCGGCGCTGGCGCGCGGCGCTCGCGGACGAGGCGGGCACGCCCGCACCGGACGACGCCGAGGGCCCGTACCCGGGACTCGCCCGGTTCGAGCCCGCGGACCGGGACCGCTTCCATGGCCGCGACGACCTGATCGCCGAACTGCTGCGACTCGTCGGCCGCAGGCGGGTGTCGGCCGTCGTCGGCGCGTCGGGCAGCGGCAAGTCGTCCCTCTTACGGGCGGGGCTGATACCGGCGTTGCGCACGGCGGCCGATGCGAGGGAAGCGGAGCCGGCGGCCGCGGTGCGGACGCGCGCGTCGCTCCCCGGCCAACGCAGTTCCCCCGTGGCCGGGTTCGGGACCACGGCCACCGAGCCCACTCCGCCCGACTCCCACTCCCAGCTGTCCGCCACTCACCCTCCGGCCCCCGCCGCCATCCGCATCCTCACCCCCGGCGCCCGCCCGGCCCGCACCCATGACGCGCTGTTCGTCCCGTACGACGCGCCCGGCGACACCCTGCTCGTCGTCGACCAGTTCGAGGAGCTCTTCGCACTCTGCGCCGACCCCGGCGAACGGGCCCTGTTCATCGAGCGGTTGCTCACGGCGCTGGACCCGGACAGCGGACTCCGCGTGATCATCGGGGTCCGCGCCGACTTCTACGGGCGGTGCGCCGAACACGGCCCGCTCGCCGAGGCGCTGCGGGATTCAACCCTGCTCGTCGGGCCGATGACCCCGCAGCGGCTGCGCGAGGCGGTCGTCCGGCCGGCCGCCGCGCAGCGCGTCGTCGTCGAACGCGCCCTCACCGCACGCATCGTGGCGGACGTGGCCGACGAGCCGGGCGGTCTGCCCCTGATGGCCCACGCGCTGCGCGAGATCTGGCGGCGCCGCAGCGCCCGCACCCTCTCGCTGGCCGCGTACGAGGCGATCGGCGGCGTCCAGGGCGCCGTCGCGCACACCGCCGAGGAGGTGTACGCGCGCTGTACCCCCGTCGAGGGGGCTGCCGTACGGGCACTGCTGCTGCGGCTGGTGAACCCCGGTGACGGGACCGAGGACACCCGGCGGCCCGTCCATCGTGACGAACTGGGGGATGCCGACACCACGGCAAGGGTGCTCGAACAGCTGGTGGGAGCACGCCTGTTGACGGTGGACGGCAACACCGTCGACCTCGCGCACGAGGCCCTGATCAGTGCCTGGCCCCGGCTGCGCGGCTGGGTGGACGAGGACCGCGAACGGCTGCGGCTGCATCGCAGGCTCACCGAGGCGGCGCGCACCTGGCAGCAGTTGGACCGGGACGCCGGGGCCCTTTACCGAGGGGTGCGCCTGACCGCGGCGCGGGAGGAATTCGGCTCTGGACAGGGCGAGTTGAGCCCGCTGGAGAGGGACTTCCTGGCCGCGAGCGTGACGGCGTACGAGTCGGGTCGTCGTGCCGCCGCCCGCGCGGCCCGCCGTCTGCGGGGTCTGACCGTGTCCCTCGCCGTGCTGCTCTGCCTCGCCGTCGTGGCCGGTGTGGCCGCCTGGCGGCAGAGCGGGGTCAGCGCACGGCAGCGGGACGAGGCGGAGGCCCGCCGGGTCGCTGCCTTCGCGGACACGCTCCGGCCGACGGATCCGCGCACGGCGATGCGTCTCGCGCTCGCGGCCTGGCGGACCGCGGACCTGCCCGAGACCCGCGAGGCGGTCCGGACGGCTGCCGCCCAGAGCGGCCAGGCCGCCTTCACCCAACCCGCACAGGTCCGCGCCCTCAACGCGCCGCACTGGCTCAGCTCGGACGGCCGGATCTTCACAACGGTCGTACGGGACAAGGCCGTTCAGTGGGACGTACGCCGTCAGCGGCAACTGCGTGAGGTCGCGCTGCCCGGCCTCTCGGAGGGGATCACCGACGTCAGCGCCGACGCACGCTGGATCGCGTACCGGGGCCGCGACGGCGCGACGGTCAGGAACCTGGCCAACGGCGCGAGCCACCGCATCGCGCCGGGACCCTGGACCGACACGGACGGGGCGTTCGGGCCGAGCGGACGCACCTTCGTCGTACGGCGCGAGGGGCGCGAGGCCGGAGACGGGCGTGCCACGGTCGAGGTGTGGGACGTACGACGGGAGCGCGTCCTCCTCCGATACCCAGGGGGCGATCCGGACGGACCGCTGCCGGTACTGAGCCCGAACGACCGGTTCCTCGCCTGGTGCACCCACGACGGTGAACAACTGCGCGTCTGGGACGTCGTCGAACGGCGCCGGGTCGCGACCGATCCGCCCGCGCGGACGCGGCGGCTGCTGTGCCGGTCGGACGAGTTGACCTTCACCCCCGACAACCGCGCGCTGGCCGCGGGAACCACGGACGGCGTCGTCACCTGGGACTTCCACGCCGACCGGGGACGTCCCCTGCTGCCGGTGCCCGGCGAGGGCGTCAACGCGGTGGAGTTCGACCCCACGGGCGCCTACGTCCTCACCTGGGGTTCGGCCGGCCTGGCCCTGTGGCGTACGGACAGTCCGGCCCCGGCGGACGGCGGGCCGCGCCGGCCGGTCGTCACGTTCCCCGTCGAGACGCCCGCCGTCACCGACATCCGGCTCGACCCGCGTCAAGGCGTGTTGCGCTACCGCGAAGGCTCCCAGGCAGGAGTCGTACGCACCCTCTCGCTGCACGGGCTCATCAGCCCGGCGTGGCGGAAGAAGGAGCGGACCGACGCCGCGTTCGACGCCGACGGGAAGCCGGCCGCATCCGCGCCACGGTATGGAGCCCGTGCCGTCGCCGCCGACGGCACAGTGCACATCGCCGTCAACACCCGCGAAGGGATCCGCGTCACACGACAGGGCCCGCACCCCGGCTCCCGCACCATCGGAACGCGGACCGAGGACGCCATCGCGATCGACCCGGCAGGGCGCACGGTCGTGACCGCCGAAGGGGCCCTGATCGACGTCGGGACGCGCAGTCGCAAGAAGGGGATGGAGGGTGAGGATCTCCTGCGCACCGCGGTCTTCAGCCCCGGCGGACGCTTCTTGGCCGCCGCCGACACCCAGGGGCGCCTCACTCTGTGGGACGCGGGCGGGCAGCACCGGATCGCCGTCCTGGCAGCCGCCGACTCCACCGTCGAGCGGCCCGCCCTGGCTTTCTCGGCCGACGGTTCGCTGCTGGCCGCGAGCAGGGCCGACGGCTCGGTCCGCGTGTGGGAGACGGCCTCCCCGCGACTGGCGGGTGCGACTCTGCCGACCGGTGACGGACCCGTCCTCGCGATCGGATTCGCCCCTGGTGGTGGGGAGTTGCGCATCGCAACGCCCCATCTGACCTGGCGTTCGGCGCAGTTGACGCCGGACCGCGCGGCGGACGATGTGTGCGCCCGGGCGGGGGGCGGGGCCACCCGGACCGAGTGGCGCAGATACCTGCCGGACGTGCCCTACCGGCGGACGTGTTGAGGGAGGTCGGCAGCTCTGCCCTTGACTTCGAGAGAGCTCCAAGTGATGTACTCCCGCTGGTCTTCACACGCATACGGGGGTATCCATGACCGACTCACCTGTCGCACTCGTCACCGGTGGCGATGGGGGTACCCCCTGCTCGAGCGAAGCCGAGAGCTTGGGGGAGGTATCGGCGCCGCGGTCGCGCGGCGACTGCTCGATGCCGGCCACCGGGTCACGGTCACCGGCCGCGGTGAGGAGCGGCTGCGTGCTTTTGCCGAGGAACTCGGGTGTCCCGAGGATCTGTTGACGGTCGTCGGGCACGCGGCCGAGTACGACCAGGTGCGCGCCGCGGTCGAGCTGACGCTCAAGGAGTACGGCCGGCTCGAGACCGTCGTCGCCAACGCGGGCTTCGCCACGCACGACACCGTCGCCGGCGGTGACCCGGCCGGCTGGTCCGAGATGGTGCTGACCAATGTGCTCGGTCCCGCGCTGCTGATCAGGGCTTCCATCGACGCCCTGAAGGAGACGCGGGGCCGGATCGTGCTGGTCGGGAGTGTGGCGGGCCACGTCCACGGTCCCGGCAACTTCTACGGGGCCACCAAGTGGGCCGTGACCGGCCTCGCAGAGAACGCCCGTCGCGAGGTGACCGAGTTCGGTGTCGGCGTGACCCTGATCTCGCCGGGCCGGGTGGAGACCCCGTTCTGGGACAGCAACGGGAGCCTGCCACCCGGTCATCTGCTGACGGCGGACCAGCTCGCCGAGTCGATCGTCTGGGCGATCGGACAGCCGTCGGGCGTCGATGTGGACACGGTGGTGGTACGTCCGATCGGCCGGCCCAACTGACGTCGGACCCGCGGACGCCTCAGTTGTCGCGGAAGCCTCAGTTGTTCTGGAGGAACTGCTTCGCCAACGAGTCCCCGAGCGACACCGCCGCGCTGTGACTCTCGATCGGTGATACCTGGGAGTTCTTGAACAGGATGTACGTCACCCCGGAGTCGGCCCCGCCCGTCGCAGGGTCGGGGTCGATGCCGAGGGCCTTCGCCGTGGCGTACGACGCCTCACCGATGATCTTCGTGGGTCCGGTGTCGCCGACCACCGCGTACTCGACCTTGTTGTTGTAGATCACGGCGACGACACCGCCGCCCTTGATGCCGTAACTCGTGTACTTCCAGATGCTGCTGGTGCTGGGCACGACCACGTACGGCAGCGACTCGGCGCGCAGCGGCTTCCCGTCGGACTGGTGGAACGCCGTGTCGTCCTGGAACCAGGGGTCGGCGTCGCCGTTGCACTTGCCGGTGACCTGACCGTCGCAGTCGATGTCCATGTCGGCCTTCCAGAACACCGCGCCGTTCTTGCCGCACACGGGGATGGTGGCCGAGGTCTCGTCGTCGGTCTTGTACTTGCCGCTCGAAATCTGCGAACAGGACGTCACTTTGGCGAGCAGGTCGGCCGCGCTGACCGAACCCTCCTGGGCGGAACGGGGGGTGACGGAGCCCGACGCGCTGGCCGGGAGTGCCGCGGTGGCGAGGAGCGCGGCACCGGCGACGGCCGCGAGGGTCAGTGTTCGAGAGCGCACTGTGGGGGACCCTTCTGTTAGGAAAGTTTCCTTACCGGGTTGCCGTACAAGGTGGCCCTGCTTGCATGACCGCGTCAAGCCCCCCAGCGGAGTTGGTCCGGTCCAGGAGCTGAAACCGGCGTGGAGGGGGTGTCGATGCGCGTCGATGCGCGCGCGGGAGAACGCCGTCGGCCCGGACGCGCTGTGCGCGTCC
>NZ_JBEYFS010000392.1:0-6278 GCF_040634475.1 Streptomyces sp. NPDC007095 | reverse complement strand
GCCCGGGTGTGACGTTTTCGGCCGCGCCGTCGCAGTACTGGGTGAGCCGACTGGTCATCGGCCGTCGCACTAGAGCCCGGCCCCGGCTCGTCGAAGCTCGCCGGACCGGGCGTCCGGCACCGCCAGGGCCGCGCTCACCGGATGTCGGCCGGTGACGGCGGACGGCTCGCCGGCCCGGCCCCCGAAGCCCCGGCCGCGGTCGGCATGGACACACAGACCCCGCTCTCGTCGTCCTCCCCGAGGGGACCCGGCCCTGCCCCACCCCAAGCCCGACCCTCCGCAAACCCCTGAGGTGACCTCATGCCCGCCGCCCCCGAGCTGATCTCCCCGCGCTCGCCGCGCGTAGCCGCCGCGCGGCGACTCGCCCGGCGGAACTTCCGGGGCAAGGAGCGGCTGTTCCTCGCCGAGGGCCCGCAGGCCGTGCGCGAGGCGACGGCGCACCGCGTCGACGAGGCGGCCACGCTCGTCGAGCTGTTCGCGACCGTCGAGGCCGCGGAGCGCTACGCCGACATCGTCGGGGACGCCCGGGCCGTCGGAGCACGGGTGCACCTCGCCGACGAGGAGGTGATCGCCGACATCTCGACCACCGTCACTCCGCAGGGCCTCGTCGGGATCTGCCGGTTCCTCGACACCCCGTTCGAGGAGATCCTCGCGGCCCGGCCCAGGCTCGTCGCCGTACTCGCGCACGTCCGCGACCCCGGGAACGCCGGCACGGTGCTGCGGTGCGCCGACGCCGCCGGCGCCGAGGCCGTCGTACTCACCGACGCGTCCGTCGACCTGTACAACCCCAAGGCCGTACGGGCCTCGGTCGGTTCCCTCTTTCACCTGCCGGTGGCCGTCGGGGTGCCCGTGGAGGCAGCCGTACGGGGCCTCAAGGACGCCGGCGTACGGATCCTCGCGGCCGACGGCGCGGGCGAGGACGACCTCGACGACGAGCTCGACAAGGGGACCATGGGCGGCCCCACCGCCTGGGTGTTCGGAAACGAGGCCTGGGGGCTCCCGGAGGAGACGCGCGCGCTGGCGGATGCCGTCGTGCGCGTACCGATCCACGGAAAGGCCGAGAGTCTGAACCTCGCGACGGCCGCCGCCGTATGTCTCTACGCGTCCGCCCGTGCACAGCGCGCCTCCGGAGGGTGCCGCTCCGTCACCGACAGCTAGTAGGGTGACGGGCTCGGGGGCCCACTGCGCCAGACGAGAGGTGGGATACGGGGATGGGTGTCGGCACGAGCGGTGCGAAGAGCGCACTGCGCGCACGGGACGTGCGTGACACACCCGCGCCCCCGCGCGCCGGTCTCGGGCCGGAACCGGGGAGCGAACTCGGTATCGACCCCGACGACCTGCCCGACGGGCTCGTCATCGCCGACGAGAACGGCCGGGTCATCTGCTTCAACGCCGCCGCCGCCCGCATCACCGCCGTCCCCGCCGCCGCCGCCCTCGGACACCACCTGGAGTCGGCCCTTCCCTTGGAGGACCTCGAAGGCCGTCGCTGGTGGCAGCTGACCGACCCGTACGGCGGCCTCGCGATCCGCGTCGGACAGCCCGAGCGCAATCTGCTGCTCCCCGGGGGACGGGAGGTGCTCGTCTCCGCGCGGTACGTACGCACCGCACCCACCGGGCCCGTCCGCCGCGTCGTCGTCTCGCTGCGCGACACCGAAGCCCGCCGCCGCACCGAGCGCAGTCACGCCGAGCTGATCGCCACGGTCGCCCACGAGCTGCGCTCCCCGCTCACCTCGGTCAAGGGCTTCACCGCCACTCTCCTCGCCAAGTGGGAACGCTTCACCGACGACCAGAAGAAACTCATGCTGGAGACCGTCGACGCCGACGCCAACCGGGTCACCCGGCTCATCGCCGAGCTGCTCGACATCTCCCGCATCGACTCCGGCCGACTGGAAGTACGCCGCCAGCCCGTCGACATCGGTGCCGCCGTCGGCCGCCACATCCAGGCGTACGTCACCTCGGGCCAGCCCGCCGACCGCTTCCTGCTGCGCATCGAACAGCCCCTGCCGCCCCTGTGGGCCGATCCGGACAAGATCGACCAGGTGCTGAGCAACCTGCTCGAAAACGCGGTGCGGCACGGCGAGGGAACCGTCACTATCGACGTCACGCCCTCGGCGTCCCCGCGTGAGCGCGAGGACGCCGAGAACGCGGCCACGTCGGTCACCGTGAGCGACGAGGGCACCGGCATCCCGGAGGAGTCCATGAACCGCGTCTTCACCCGCTTCTGGCGGGGCAGCAAGCGCGGCGGCACGGGTCTCGGGCTGTATATCGTCAAGGGCATCGTCGAGGCCCACGGCGGCACCATCACGGTCGGCCGCGCCCCCGGCGGCGGTGCCGAGTTCCGATTTACGTTGCCCGTGGGCACCCCGGCGTACCTGCTGTAACGCCGAAGAGGCCCCACGGGCGCACACGTACCGGAGCCACCCCTCGGACTGCGCGTCCGAGGTCGGCTCCCACCCCGTTAGACTCGGCCTCTGGCACCTTTGCGTCCCCGTTTCAGGGACCATGCGTCCCCCGAGTCGGGACGGGGACCATCCGCCAGCCAACCGGAAGCACGGGAAGAGATGTCGGCACCGAATAAGTCGTACGACCCTGTAGAGGTCGAGGCCTTGAAACCGGAAGAGATCGAGCGCATGCGGGACGAGGCGCTCGCCGCCTTCGCCGCCGCGGGTGACCTCGACGCGCTCCAGGAGGCCAAGGTCGCCCACACCGGCGGCACCTCGCCGCTGGCCCTCGCCAACCGCGAGATCGGAGCCCTGCCCCCGCACGCCAAGGCCGCGGCGGGCAAGCTGGTCGGTCAGGCGCGAGGCGCGGTGAACAAGGCCCTCGGCGCCCGCCAGGCCGAGCTGGAGGCCGAGCGCGACGCCCGGGTGCTGGTCGAGGAGGCGGTGGACGTCACACTGCCGTACGACCGCGTACCGGCCGGCGCCCGCCACCCGCTGACCACCATGATGGAGCGCGTCGCCGACGTCTTCGTGTCCATGGGATACGAGATCGCCGAGGGCCCCGAGGTCGAGGCGGAGTGGTTCAACTTCGACGCCCTGAACTTCACGCCCGACCACCCGGCCCGGCAGATGCAGGACACCTTCTTCGTCGAGGGCCCGACGGGCGACCACGGCGAGTCCGGTGTCGTGCTGCGCACCCACACCTCGCCCGTGCAGGCCCGCGCCATGCTGGACCGCGAGCCGCCGGTCTACGTCGTCTGCCCCGGCCGGGTGTTCCGCACGGACGAGCTGGACGCCACGCACACCCCGGTCTTCCACCAGATCGAGCTCCTCGCCGTCGACGAGGGCCTGACCATGGCCGACCTCAAGGGCACCCTCGACCACATGGTCCAGTCGCTCTTCGGCGCCGACATGAAGACCCGGCTGCGCCCGAACTACTTCCCCTTCACCGAGCCGTCCGCCGAGATGGACATGCTCTGCTACGTCTGCAAGGGCGAGTCCGTCGGCAACCCCGACCGCCCCTGCCGGACCTGCTCCTCCGAGGGCTGGATCGAGCTCGGCGGCTGCGGCATGGTCAACCCGCGGGTGCTGGTCGCCTGCGGCGTGGACCCGGAGAAGTACAGCGGATTCGCCTTCGGGTTCGGCATCGAGCGGATGCTGATGTTCCGCCACAACGTCGAAGACATGCGAGACATGGTCGAGGGTGACGTCCGGTTCACCCGGCCGTTCGGGATGGAGATCTGATGCGGGTCCCGCTTTCTTGGCTGCGGGAGTACGTCGACCTGCCGGCGACGGAGACCGGCCGCGACGTCCAGGCCAAGCTCATTTCGGCAGGCCTCGAGGTCGAGACCGTCGAGCAGCTCGGCGCCGACCTCAAGGGTCCCCTGGTCGTCGGCCAGGTGCAGTCCATCGAGGAGCTGGAGGGCTTCAAGAAGCCCATCCGCTTCTGCCTCGTCGACGTCGGCACCGCGAACGGCACGGGTGAGCTCCAGGAGATCGTCTGCGGCGCCCGCAACTTCGCCGTCGGCGACAAGGTCGTCGTGGTCCTGCCCGGCGCCGTGCTGCCCGGCAACTTCGCGATCGCCGCACGCGAGACGTACGGCAAGACCTCGCACGGCATGATCTGCTCCGGCGACGAACTGGGCATGGGCGACGACGGCAGCGGCGGCATCATCGTCCTGCCGCCGGAGGTCGAGGTAGGCACCGACGCGATCGAGCTGCTCCAGCTCGTCGACGAGGTCCTCGACATCGCCGTCACACCCGACCGCGGCTACGCCCTGTCGATGCGTGGCGTGGCCCGCGAGGCCGCCATCGCCTACGGCCTGCCGCTGATGGACCCCGCGCTGCTCGACGTACCGGCCCCGAACGCGTTCGGCTACCCGGTGCAGGTCTCCGACCCGATGGGCTGCGACCGCTTCACCGCGCGGACGGTGACGGGCCTCGACCCCGAGACCCTCTCGCCGATCTGGCTGCGCCGCCGGCTCCAGAAGGCGGGCATGCGCCCGATCTCCCTCGCCGTCGACATCACCAACTACGTGATGCTGGAGCTCGGCCAGCCCCTGCACGCGTACGACCGCACCCGCGTCCAGGGCGCGATCGGTGTGCGCCGGGCCGAGCAGGGCGAGAAGCTCACCACCCTCGACGGCGTCACGCGCACGCTGGACGCCGAGGACCTGGTCATCACCGACGACCGCGGCCCCATCGGCCTCGCGGGCGTCATGGGCGGCGCGAACACGGAGATCGACGACACCGAGGGCACCACCACCGAGGTCGTCATCGAGGCCGCGCACTTCGACGCGCTCTCCATCGCCCGCACCGCCCGCCGCCACAAGCTGGCCTCCGAAGCGTCCAAGCGCTTCGAGCGCGGCGTGGACCCGCAGGCCGCCTCCGCCGCCGCCCAGCGCACGGTCGACCTCCTCGTCCTCCTCGCCGGCGGCACCGCCGACGCCGGGGTCACCGAGGTCATCGCGCCCTCCGCGCCGCACAGCATCACCATCCCGGCGAACCACCCGGACAAGGTGGCCGGTGTCGACTACGGCCGTGAGACCGTCGTCCGCCGCCTCCAGCAGGTCGGCTGCGACGTCTACGGGCAGGACGAGCTGATCGTCACCGTGCCGTCCTGGCGGCCCGACCTGACGGACCCGAACGACCTGGCCGAAGAGGTCATCCGGCTCGAGGGCTACGAGAACCTGCCCTCGACCCTGCCGAAGCCCCCCGCGGGCCTGGGCCTGACCGGCCGGCAGCGACTGCACCGCCGGATCGGCCGCGCACTGGCCGGCGCCGGATACGTCGAGGCACTGAACTACCCGTTCATCGGCGAGCACGTCTTCGACCAGCTCGGTCTGGCCGCCGACGACCCGAAGCGCAAGGTCGTCAGGCTGGTCAACCCGCTCTCCGACGAGGAGCCCGCGCTCCGTACGACGCTGCTGCCGGGTTTGCTCCACGCCCTGCGCCGCAACGACGGCCGCGGCAGCCACGACCTGGCGCTCTTCGAGACCGGTCTCGTCTTCCAGCCGCAGGACGAACTGCGTGTCGCGGGCCGTCTGCCCGTCGACCGCCGTCCCACCGACGAGGAGATCGCGTCCCTCGCGGCCGCGCTCCCCGTCCAGCCCCGGCACGCCGCCGTCGTCCTCGCGGGCGCCCGCGAGCAGGCCGGCTGGTGGGGCAAGGGCCGCCCGGCCGACTGGGCCGACGCGATCGAGGCCGCGCGCTCGCTCGCCCGCGAGGCGGGGACCGAACTCCTCGTCCGTTCCGGGCAGTACGGGCCGTGGCACCCGGGTCGCTGCGCCGAACTGGCCGTCGTCGTCGACGGCCAGGAGAAGGTCATCGGGTACGCCGGAGAGCTGCACCCCGGTGTCCTGAAGACCCTGGGTCTGCCCGCGCGCACCTGTGCGATGGAGCTCGACCTGGACGCGCTGGAGCAGGCGAGCGCGGGCCTCCCCAAGGGCCCGAAGATCTCTACCTTCCCGGTCGCCACCCAGGACGTGGCTCTGGTCGTCGACAAGACCGTCCCGCACGTGGACGTCGAGGCGGCGCTGCGCGCGGGCGCGGGTGAACTCCTGGAGTCCATCCGGCTGTTCGACGTCTACGAGAACAGTGAGCAGCTCGGCGAGGGCAAGAAGTCCCTGGCCTACGCGCTGCGGTTCCGTGCCGACGACCGTACGCTGACCGTCGACGAGGCCTCCGCGGCGCGTGACGTGGCCGTGGCGCTCGCCGCTGAGCGCACGGGGGCGGTGTTGCGGAGCTAGTGCCGCAACAGGCAACGTTCGCCCCGTCGCGACGCCCGGCACGCACTCTCGCCGCACCGGCCGAAAGCCCAAGTACGTCCAGTACGAG
>NZ_JBEYFS010000391.1:0-6283 GCF_040634475.1 Streptomyces sp. NPDC007095 | reverse complement strand
GCTCGGGCGGGGCGAGCGCCGGGGGCGGCGCGGCCGCCTCGGAGGGGCTCGGCGCGCCGGTCAAGGCCGGTATCGCGGCGGGAGTCGTCGCGGTGGCCGCGGCGGCGGTGGCACTCGCCCTCGTCGGCAACGGCAGCCCGGTCAAGAAGCCCGACGCCAAGCCGCCGGTGACCTCGCCGGTGGTCGAAGCGCCACAGCCGCGGCCGACGCCGACTCCGTCGAAGAAGCCCGCGCCACAGCCCCCGGTGGTGGCGGCCCCCGCACCGGCGCCCAGCCCGACCCCGACTCCCACTCCCCGGCCCACCCCGAAGCCCACGCCCACGCCCACGCCGTCCCCCGCCCCGGCGCGGGCGAATCCGAAGCCCACCCCCACTCCGCCCCCCGCTCCGACACCCACGCCCACCCCGCCGCCGCCTCCCGCACCGGTCGTCTACCAGTGGAACGAGTTGAAGTACGGCGTCACCGGTGACCACACCAAGCCCGAGATGCGGCTCGGCGAGAGCAGTTGGGTGTGGCAGCGGTGGGGGGTGTCGATCGCGGGTCAGCGGTACACCCACGGCGTGACCGTGCACGGCGAGTCCTCGGTCACCATCGACCTCAACCGCAGTTGCTCGGCGTACGACGCGCTGGTCGGCGTGGACGACCTGACGCCGGGCCTTCGCCAGGTGAGCTTCTCCGTGTACGCCGACGGAGCTCGCCTGTGGCAGTCGCCACTGGTCAAGGGCGGCGACCCCGCGATCCCCGTGCATGTGAACCTCACCGGCCGCAAAACGATTCGGCTGGCCGTCGAACCGCACACGAGATTCGACGCGGCGGCCCTGGCGGACTGGGCGGAGTCCACGTTCCAGTGCCGGTGAGGTGCGTCGAAGTGGGGTGCGGCACTCCCTCGCCGCCTGCTCGTACTCCTTACTCGTACTCCTTCAGCGCCTCCGCGAGCTCCCGCAGGGCGTCGGCCTGGGTGAAGCCCGCCCCCGTCGTCCGCTCGGACTCATGGCGGACGGGACCGAGAGCGGCACGCGCGGCGGTCTCCGTGCGCTCGGCGCCGGTGCGCTCCTGGGTGGGACGGGGAAGACCGCCGCGCCAGGAAGTACCGGCGGCGAGCAGACGGGCCGCTCGGGGATGGTCGCCGAGTTCGGACAGCAGGCCCGCCGCACTCTCGACGAAGCTCGACGTCACCACGTCGGCGCACCGCCCCGTCACCGCCGTGGCCAACGCGTCGACCATCTTGCGCAGGCCGGGCTCCGGACCGGACTCGGCGGCCGTCACGAGCGCCTCGACCCAGTTCAGCGCCGCCGTGAACTGCGGCGGCGGGGTGCCGCGGGCGGTCATCTCGCACGCCTGCTCCCACTGTTCGCGCGCGAAGGCGACCTCTCCGTCGTCCAGGGCCAGCCGGGCGCGGAGCAGACGGACGAAGGCGCCGGAGTCCGTGATGCTGTACCGCTCGGCCGCGGCGTTCGCCTCGTCCAGGGCGGTCAGCGCCTGCGAGCGCTCGCCCGCCCGGTAGGCGAGCTCGGCCAGCCGCGCCATGAGGAAGGGCGTCTCGGCGTACGCGCCGACCTCGAAGGCCAGCCGCAGTGCCTCCTCGTACTCGCCCTTGGCCTCGTCGTAGAGACCGCGCGCCATGGCCGCCTCCCCCGCGGCGCTGCACACCTGGGCGCGCACCCAGCGGTCGCCCACGCGCCGGCTGAGCACCCGCAGCTCCGCGAGGTCGTCGTCCACGCCCTGCATGCCGCCCGGGGCGTCGACGACCATGTGCGTACGGAACATCAGGGTGACGCCGATCTCCCACTCCCCTCCGTACGCCCGGCAGTTGGCGAGCGCCGCGTCCATCGACGGACGAACGTCGTGCCAACCGCTGAGGAAGAAGGCGGTCAACGGCCAGACGATGCCCGGCATGGTCGCCGCGTCCGGACCGCCCTTCTCGAAGAAGTCCCGCACCCGCACGATGTACTCCGGAATCCACGGATACGCCCCTGCGTCCAACGGATCGGTCTCCACCAGCATGAACAGGTGCAGCATGCGCGCGCGCATCCGCATGCCGTGCAGCGGATGGGACTCCTCGTGGTCCGGGGCGGCGAGGAAGGCTGCCAGCGGATCGAAACGGTCCAGGTCGGCGAAGAGGGCACCACCACCGCCACCGTCACGGCCCTCGCACCCGTCGCCGCCCTCCCCGCCGTACGACCGGTTCGCCTCGGACACGACGCCCCTCGCGTCGAGCGCCGCGCCCAGCCGCAGCAGGCGGTCCGTCCATTCCCCGCCTTCGCGGCGGAAGTTGCGCAGCCACCAGAACCAGCCCATGGCGAGGACGATCGCGCCGGCGTCCTCCTCCGCACCGGCGACGATCGCGCGGTGCAGGGCCGCCCGGTTGTTGTCGAGCTCGGTCTCCCGGGGGTGGATCCAGGGCAGCTGCGCGGCGGAGCGCAGCAGCGGCTCGGCCTCCTCGACGAGGTCACGCGCCCACGCGCGGTGGTGCCGCTCGGCGGTGGCGCGCAGCTCGGGGACTTCGGCGGCGCGCTCGGTGGCGTACTCGTGGATCGTCTCCAGCATGCGGTACCGCATGCCGCCGCCGACGCCTTCCGCGTCGTAAGGGGCGGCGGAAGGGGTCGCGACGATCAATGACTTGTCGACGAGCGCCCCGACGAGTTCGGCCACGCCACCGGCGACCGGACCGGTGATGGCACCGGTGCAGACGGCTTCGGCGGCCGTGAGGTCCCAGCCGCCCGCGAAGACGGACGCCTCGCACAGCACGGCCCGCTCCCGTTCGTCGAGCAGGTCCCAGGACCAGTCGACGACGGCGCGCAGGGTCTGCTGGCGGGGCAGCACCGTGCGGCTTCCGGAGGTGAGCAGCCGGAAGCGGTCGTCGAGCCGGTCGGCGATCTGGCGGGGTGTCAGCAGTCGCAGGCGCGCGGCGGCCAGCTCGATGGCCAGGGGCAGGCCGTCGAGCCGTCGGCAGATCTCGTCCACCGCCTCGGAGTCGTGGAGCGCGGCGTCGGCGTCGGGACGTACGGCCGCCGCGCGCTCCATGAACAGCCGGCGCGCGGGGTCGGGCGGCAGGGGCTCGACCGGGCGCACCAGCTCGCCGGGGACGCCGAGGGGTTCACGGCTGGTGGCGAGGACGGTGAGCCCCGGGCAGCGGGTGAGCAAGGTCTCGGCGAGTTCGGCGGCCGCGCCGATGACGTGCTCGCAGTTGTCAAGGATCAGGAGCTGGCTGCGCGGGGCGCAGTACTCGACGAGCAGGCCGAGCGGGTCGTCCTGTCCGACCATCGCCATCTCGTGGGTCATCAACACGGTCTCGCGCAGACCGAGGGCGCTGACCACCGCGCCCGGGACCGCCTCGGGCCGGTCGAGCGGGGCCAGCTCGACCAGCCAGGCCTGCGGGAGCCCGGCGGCGGCTTCCTCGGCGAGGCGGGTCTTTCCCGAACCGCCCGGTCCGGTCAGCGTGACCAGGCGTGCCCTCCGCACATCCGAACGGATCGCGTCGAGTTCGGGTTCCCGGCCGACGAAGGAGTTCAGGCGGGGGCGGAGGTTGCCGGTGCGTTCGGGGTCGAGGCGTGGGTCGGGGCCGGGGCGGAGGTGTCCGTCCTCGGACGGGTGCGAGGTCGGTCGCTCTTCGGAGGAGCCGGTGTCGACGCGCCGGCCACCGGCGGCGGCCGCCTCCGCCCCGTCCCCTTCCCGCCATACGCGATGGTCGGCACGTACGGGTACGGGCCCCGGCCCGCCCGCTCCCGCCGGGGTGAGCAACTCCGCGTGCAGTCTCCGCAGTTCCCCGCCGGGATCCGCACCCAGGCCCTCCTGGAGGGCGCGGCGCACCCCTTCGTACGCGGCCAGCGCGTCCGCGCCGCGGCCCGCGTCGCGCAGGGCGCGGATGAGCAGGACGTGCAGGGCCTCGTCGTACGGGTGGGCGGTTGTCAGCTCCTTCAACTCCGGTACGACGTCGGGGGCGCGGCACAGTCGCAGGTCCGCGTCGATGCGGGTGCGCGTCGCCTCCAGGCGGAGCGCGTCCGGGCGGGCGGCGGCGTCCCGGTCGGGGAGGTCCGCGAGGGCCGGGCCGTGCCACAGGGCGAGTGCGTCGCGCAGGGTGTGGGCGGCGGTGGCCGCGTCGCCGCGGTCGAGGGCGGCCTTGCCCTCTCGCACCTGCCGCTCGAAGACGAACAGGTCCACGTCGTCCTTGGTCGCCCGCAACCGGTAGCCGCCCGTCTCCGAGGCGACCGCGTCCTTGCCGATCGCCCGGCGCAGGCGGCCGACCAGGGCCTGCAACGCCGCCGGGGCGTCCAGTGGGGGGTCGTCCGCCCATACCTCGTCGATCAGGGTCTGGGGGGCGGTCGTGCGGTCCGCCCGTCGGGCGAGCGCCGTGAGCAAGGCGCGTACCCGGGGGCCGCCCAGCGCGACCGGGGCCCCCTGATCATCCTCCGCCTGGGCGACCCCCAGGATTCTGTACCGCACCCGCCTATTCTCACCTCGCCCGGTGCGCAGGGCCGAGGCTTTCCCCGGCGGGCCTGCGCCCAGGTTCTCCGCCCCCGCCGCCCCCACCCGTCCCATCCTCGACCTGGGGGCTCCGCCCCCAGCACCCCGATCGGCCTGAACGGCCTCGTCCTCAAACACCGGACAAGCTGAAGACACGGGCCGCGGTGGACAGGACATCGGTCTCCCGCCTCATCCTCAGACGCCGGGCAGGCTGGAGGGCATGGGCCGGGGTGGGTGGGGTGTGGCCCCCCGGCCTCGCACTGGAACGCCGGACGACCCGAGGCTTTCAGGGGCGCGCGGAACTGCGTGACCGGCCCCCACCCGCCGGCGGCCAAACGAATCCGGGCGGGCGGCGGATGCGAGGGCGAAGCCCCGCCCTGGGAGCGCGGGGAACTGCGCGATCGGCCCCTCCGACCCCCACCGGCCCGCAGCCGCCCCCATACGGAAGGGGCCGGGCCGGTGCGTCGTAAGCCCGTCGCTTACGTTCGGGTCAGGACGCGGCTCCCTGTAGGGCAAGGTCTGATCCGGCGGTGACGGGCTCGACGTACCGGCACGGCCCCGACCCGACGACGGCCCAGAGACGAGCCAGGGGCGACCCGACCGCTGGCCCCGACCGCTAGCCCCGCCCCCCGGCCCCCGCCCCCAACGCCCGCCCCTGTGGCACGATCCCCGCGGGTACGGCCCGTTGGCGGGCCGGTGTGCCCGTCCAGCATGTGCCGCGGCGGGCCAGCAGGCGGCGCAGCCACAGTTCCAGGGAGACCAGATCCGCCAGCCCGTCCAGCGGCAGCGGCTCCCCCGCCGCGGCCGCCCGCAGGGCCTTGCGGACGACCCGTGCCTCGACGAGCCCCGCCTGCGCCAGCAGAGGAGTGTCGAACAAAGCGATCAGGGAATCCGCGGCCACCCGCAACCCCGTCCGCGCCGCCGCCGCCGAGGACGCGTGCGACGGCGCGCCCCAGCCGGGCGGCAGATCGGCCACCCCGGCGCCCTCCAGGACGGTACGCAGGATCGCGGCGCGCGCCCCGGGCTGGACCCGCAGCGCCTCCGGCAACTCACGGCACGCGCGGACGACCTGGTTGTCCAGGAACGGCGCGTGCAGCCGCTGGAAGCGGATCTCGGCGGCCTGCTCCAGGACGCGAAGATCGGCGGCGTGGCGCGCGAGCGCCGCCCGGGCGCGGAAGTCACCGGGCCGCTGCCCGGGACCGACCACCCCCGTCCGACCTGCGGCTCCTTGTAGGCGAACCGATACTTCAGCCAGCGCCTCACCGGTCAGCCAACGCGCCGCGGGACCAGGCCTGGCCCAGGTGAGCGCAGCGAGCGACGCACCCACCGCGCCTCCCGGTTCGTCGAAGCGCCGGTGCAGCAGCCGGTCGGCGAGGACGTCGACGCCGGTCCGGTACGGCGTACGGGCGAGTTTGCGCGCGGCGCCGTACACGCGCGCGGGAACCATGACGGAACCGTCCGCCTTCGCCAACGCGGCGACGGGCCGGACCAGATGGCGTCTCTTGCGGTCCATCAGCAGGTCGGCCAGCCGCGCGGGGTGCGCGTCCAGGACCTGCCGGGCCCCGTATCCCGTGAAGTGGTCCGCACTGCCGGAGGACAGCCGCGCACGGTGCCGCGCCGCCGTCACCAGCGACGGCCCCGGCTCATCCGTCAGCGGGCCCTCCAGGTCGGCGTACGGAAGCGTCTCTTCGCCCCCGGCGACGACCACATGGTGCAACCGGGGGGCAGGCCGATCGCGATGAAAGCGGAATCCCAGGACCACTGGTGCGGGTACAGACCGTGGGAGGGAACCGTGGACGTTCCCGTCCAGTTGCCTTCG
>NZ_JBEYFS010000390.1:0-6291 GCF_040634475.1 Streptomyces sp. NPDC007095 | reverse complement strand
GTACTGGACGTACTTGGGTCTGTGCCTGGTGCGGTGAGAGTGCGTGCATGGCGTCGCGGGGCAGACGGGAATTTGACGACAGGGCCTAGGGCCTGTCCGGCGGATCACGGCGCCAGGGCTTGTCCGGCGGATCAGGACGCGACGCCGGACAGCTGGATCGAGGAGGCGGGAGCGCGCGGACCTCGCGACTCGCGCCGGTGTGAGCTGTCGCGGGAGGAACGACCCCGCACCCCAGGAAAGATCACCAAAGGGCGGGAACCCGGCATGGGCCGATTCCCCCGAGGGCACGGTTGATCTTGCCGGGTGATCGCGACCGCCCCGGCGCCCCCTCTTCCCTCCGGGAGTCGTCATGCCCCGTGGCTTCGCCGTGCCCGCCGCCGCCCTCCTCGCCTCGACCGTCCTGCTGGCCTCGACCGCCCTGCTCACCGCCGTACCGGCGAGCGCGGCGACGCCTGGCGCGTCGCGGGCCGGAGACGTGTGCTTCTGGACCGCCGCCGGACAGCACGGCTCCTCCTGGTGCTACACCCCACCGGGCTATACGGACGTCCCGGAGTTCCTGCACGACAAGGCCGCGTCCTTCAGGTCCAACGCCGACACCGCCGTGTACGCCATCGACTGGGGCCGCGGCACCTGCTACGCCCGGCTGATCCGGGCGCACGACCTGGCCGACAACTGGCCCTGGGGCGCCCGGCTCGACGGCGTCGCCGACACAATGATGGGCTGCGAGGTCGGCTGACCCGTGCGACTCCTTCGCGCGTTCGCCGCCGCCGCGCTCACGGTGCTGGTGTTGACGGGGTGCTCCACAGCGCCGGCGCAGCGGGCCGTGCCCCCGCTGCCCAGGACCGAGCGCGACCGCGACGACCTCATCGACGCCGCCCAGCAGGTACTCGTCGACCGCTGTCTGGCCCGGCAGGGACTGGCCCTGCCGAACGCCTCGGCACCGCAGGACCACAGCGCTTCGGCCTCGCAGGACCGCCGACTGCAGAGCGCCCTCTTCGGCCGCGGCCACCCCGAGCTCTCCGTCACCCTCGCCACCGGCTATACCGTCACCGCCCACACGGACGGCTGCCTCGCCGCAGCCGAGCGCGATCTCTACGGCGACCAGCGGCTCTGGTTCCGTACTCGGGTCGTGGTGAACAACCTGCGGGCCGAGGCCCAGCAGCGCATGAAGCGCGACCCCGACTACCGCGCCGCGACCGCCCGCTGGACCCGCTGCGCCACGCCGACGCACGGAGCCCGCCCCGGCCGCCCCGACCCCGCCGTCTCCACGCGCTGCGCACGTGAGAGCGGCCTCACCCGGCTGCGGGCGCGGCTGGAACCGGCCCTGCTGGCCAGGGTCCGCGCCGAGCGGCACGGACAACTGACCACCTACCGGCAGCTGCGCACCCGCGCACTGCGCCGTGCGGCGGATCTGTACGCCGAGCGGCCCGTCCAGGTAACCCTGAAGAAAGGCAGTGACCCTTCGTGATCACCCAGCGTCTCGCCCTCTCCGCAGCCGCGGCCCTGCTCGCCCTCACCGGCGGCCTCGCCCTGGCCACCCCCTCCGGCGCGGCCGACTGCCCCAGCGGCAACTTCTGCGTCTGGGAGAACGCCAACTTCGACGGCCAGCGCGCCAACTGGTCGGGGGACGACGGGTGGTGGGAGAGCTGGATCGCCGACACCGACTCCTCCTGGGCCAACCACGGCATCTCGGGCCCCGGCGTCAAGGACCACGTGAAGGTCTACGAGGACGCCTGGCAGGGCGGCGCCATGACCATCTGTCTCGGACCGGGGGAGGAGGTCGGCTACAACGCCGTGGCGAACGACCGCGGTGACTCGCACACCTGGTCCATGGGTTGCTGAGAGGCCGACCCCAGTCGATCGGCCCCGGCCGATCGACTGGGGTCGATCAACGCCGTCCGCCCGCGGTGGGGGCCGCGGACGGACGGTCATGCCGTGCGGCCCCTCATGCCTTCGGGGCTCCGCGCCGGTTGCGCAGGCCCTTCCGACGGCGCTTGGGATGCACCGCCCGGCCCATCCGCCGTCCCAGCAGCAGATAGCCCACAAGCGCTCCGGACGTGTTGAGGATGACATCGTCGATGTCGAAGGCGCGTCCGGTGATCAGCGTGCCCTGGACCAACTCGACCAGCAGCATCACCACCGCGGTGAGCAGCAGAACGCGCAGGATCCCCCGGGCCTTCGGAATCAGCACGGGCACCAGCACGCCGAACGGCACGCCGAGCACGACGTTCCCGCCGATCTGTTTCACGGCGTCGCGCAGCGCCGGCTGGTCGAGATAGGCCCGCAGAGAACTGCCGGGGTGCAGATTGGTGTGGATGAGCGCCTTCGACGCCGGTGACGGCTCCAGCGTCAGCCGGGCCAGCGCGACCGCGAACGCCACCATGGCCACGAAGGCCAGCAGCATCACGAGCAGCCGCACGGGCAGCGGGAGCGCCTTGCGCTCCTGCGCGGGTACCGATGGCCGTCGACCTGATTTCGCCGTACCGGTGGTGCGCAGGGTGCTCAAGAGTGACGCCGTACGGACCATTCGATTCTCCCGGTTTCAACTGTTCTCCAGGTAAGGGCGGTTACCCGCAAAGCGTCCTTCGATGCCGAGCCCCGCGCGACGGAAGGAGGGGGGTCATGAAAGGGCGTCCCGCGGGCAGTCGGGGGCAGGGGCGCCCGGCGGGATCCCGGCGCTGTTCGTCGCCGTGCGCGAGGTGGGGCCCGGTGGGGCGACGGCCTCGCCCCACCGGACCCTTGCCGGAGTGCGGCCCGGCTCAGGCGCCGTAGCTCACGCTCACCTCCTTGAAGCCGAGGGAGCGCAGCAGGCCGTCGAGCATGCCGGTGGTGTTCTCCTCGGCCCGTTTGGTGAGCTCGCTGTCCTTCGCCGCGTCGCCGATGTGCTTGACCGCGAGTTTCTGCACGGCCTGTTCGCTGTCCGGGTTGTCGGAGAAGAAGTCGCCGAGCCGGTCGAGCAGCCCACGCTGTTTGGAGACGGCGTAGGAGCGGTTGGGGTCGAGTGCGGGCTTGCCGAGGAACGCGTGCGGCAGCCGCAGGGTGGCCGTGGTGCGGTCGGCGTCGACCGTCACGTCCTTCTTGGCGAGCGAACCGAGGTCGACGTACGCCTCGACCGTGCCGGCTCCCACGTACAGCGTGCGGGTGCCGCGGATCGCGTCGGGCAGGTACTTGGCATCCTTCTCCAGGTCCACCACCACCTGGAAGTTGCCCGAGGCGGCGTCGTAACGGCTCATGTCCTGGATCGACTTGAGGAGGGCTGGTCCGGAGCGGTCGTGCGTCTGGGTACCGAACAGGTCGCGCAGCCCGGGCAGAACGGCCAGGCGCAGCCCGGCGAACAGCACCACGAGCACCAGCACGACGGCAGTGATCGCCTTGGCCCACGCGGGCATACGCTTGGGCAGGCGCTTGATGGACGTCGTCATTCGACGGTCCTCCTTCCTGCTCACCGAATGCCCGCCAAATCACCTCCTAGGCAGCTCTGTTGGCGGATCGACGTCGCTGCCGGGGAGCGCGGGCGGGAGCGCGTCCACTGTGGTGGCACCGGCCTCCACACTTCGCCGTACACCGAATGAGCGCCGCGTCCGCCCGGCGTACCGCATCCGCCGCACTACACGCGGCGGTCCCCCGAAGGGCGGGATCACCAGACCCCTTCCCCGTGCGTGAGCCCCTGCAGCCGCAGCTCGACCTCCCGCACATGCCGGGCCGGCAGCTCGCCGGTGACGAGCCGGCGGGTCCGGCCGCCGGTCGTCTCCCCGAACTGCGCGCCGTGCGCGGCGAGCCGAGCCGTGACCGGGGCCGGCGCATCGAGCGGGAGCTCCACCTCGAAGGCGTGGTACGGCTCGTACACCCGCGTCCCCGCCCGCTCCAGTGCGCGTCGCGGCACGACCGGGGTGAGGCCGCGGAAGTCGGCGACCGTGCTGAGCGGCGCGGCGAATCCGGAACGGACGAGCGTCACCCGGTAGTCCGTGACCGGCCGGCCGTGCCGACCGGAGAGCAGGGTCGCGTGGACCGTGCCCTCGATCGCCTGGTGGAAGGCACGGGGCAGGGCGCCGAGCTCGGTCTCGTACGTGAAGACGCCGCCGGAGCCGCGCGGTCCCGGATCGATCCGCAGCCCGACCGTGGCCCAGAACCCGAGGTGCCCGTGCCGCCGGCTCTCCGCGGAGGCCTCGCCGGTGCCGTCGGCCGTTCCAGGAACCGCACCCGACTCGGCTCGAACTCCGCCTCGATCCCGAAGTCCTGGGCGAGCGTGGCCGCAAGGACCTGCTTCTGCACCTTGCCGTAGAGGAGCAGTGTGGTGCTGCCGGACGCGGCGGGCCGCGCATGCATCAGCGGGTCCTGGTCGGCCAGCGCGAGGAGGGCCGAGCGCAGCGGTTCCGCCTGGTCGGGGTGCCGGGCCCGGACGAGGGTCTCCAGGGTCGGCGCCGCGAACTGCGGCGCACGGTCGGTGACCTCACAGAGCCGATCGCCGACGCGGATGCCGACGACGCCCCGGAGCGCGGCGATGTTGCCCGCGGTCAACGTGGCCACCCCCGGCCGCCCCGCGACCTCCAGTTCCCGGGCCCGGCCAGGGAACTGGGCGGTGCGCCCGTCGGCCTCGCGCCGGGTGAACGTGAGCCGCTGACGGCACGTCACTTCACCACCGTACAGCCGCAGATACGCCGTGCGCCGGGCGGGGGCGCGGGAGGCGGGGCTCCTCGACGGCGTCCGGCGCCGCCTCACGCGGTACGTCGTCCAGCTCGTCGGTGTGCGCGGCCTCGGCACCGCGCGTGCCCGTCTCGTCCCGCGCCCGCTGGACGAGACGGCGGCCGGCACACTCGCGGAGGTGGACACGGACGTCCCGACCTGCTGGTCCCAGCTCTTACCGAGATGGGAGTTCTGCCGGCACAACTGGATTTGCGCGGGGCTGACGCCGAACGCGTCCGCCGGCTGAGCGTCCTGGATGTCCTCCCCGCTCAGGCGGGGGTGAGCCGCCTCGTACCAGTCCTGGCTGGCCCCCCAAGCGGTCTGGCGTTAAGCGGTTGTGTCACTTGCCGCAGGTCACGAGGCCCTGAAGCTGGGTGCGATTGGGTTTGCCGTTCGATTGCGCGTCGATGGACGGCGAACCGAAGGGTAGCCGGAGGGATCGTCAGGCGGCTGTGGCAAGAGGAGTTGGGACCGCCTCGGTCCGGCGGTTCCGACGGGTGAGGCGGCGGGTCATGAGGGTGATGAAGGCCCGGTGGCTACGAGGGGCAGAGGGCGGCGGTCATCAGGGCGAGGGCCGCAGGGCCGGCGTCGGCGTCGGTGCCCCAGTCGGTCCAGTCCACCGTGACTTGGCGGGTGCCGTCGAGTGAGTGGAAGGAGATGGTGCGGTAGCCGGGAGTGCCGCCGCCGTGGCCCACGATGGTGCCGCAGGGAAGCGTGGCCATCTCCAGGCCGAGGCCCCAGCCGTCGCCGCTGGTGTCGGTGGTCATCTCGTGCTGCTCGGCCGGGCGCAGGAGGCCGCCGCTGAGCAGGGTGCGGAAGAAGTGGTCGAGGTCGGCGGTGGTGGAGATGATCTCGCCGGCGGCGCCGGCGATGGACATGTTGACGGTGGTGTAGTCGACCGGGACAAGTGTCCCGTCCCCTTTCTCCACCGGTTCGTAGCCGTGGGAGTGAGGCCCGGTGATGAAGGGCGAGGAGCCCGGCAGGCGGGTGTCCCGGAGCCCGAGGGGCCGGATGATGCGCTGGTCGATTTCGGTGCGGTACGAGCGGCCGGTGACCCTTTCGACGATCATCCCGAGCACGATGTAGTCCGTATTCGAGTAGTGGTGATCGGTGCCCGGCGGGAACAGCAGAGGGCGGTTGCGGTCGCCGTCCTTGACGGCCCGTCGGACCAGCTCGGCGGGTGTCCAGGTGCGGAAGCGGTCGTGGGGGGCGTCGCCGTCGAGCAGTCCGTCGGTGTACTCGGGCAGGCCGCTGGCGTGCTGGAGCAGTTCCCGGACCGTGATCTTGTCGCCTCCGGGGGCAGGGACGAGGCCGGGGAGCCACCGCTCGGCGGTGTCGGACAGGCGCAGCCGCCCCTCGCCCACCAGCTGGAGCACCACGGTGGCGGTGAACGTCTTGGTGACGCTTCCGGCGCGGAAGCGGCCGTCGACGGGGGCGGGCTGCCCGCCGTTGAGCCTGGACTTGCCGCTGCTGCCGCGCCATACGGCGCCGCCCTGCCGGACCTCGGCGACCGCGCCGACCGCGCCGGTTGCCGTCACCCGGTCCAGCGCCGCCTGTAACGCGGTCGCGTCCGGTCCCACGGCGGGGGGGGGGGGGGGCGCCCCCCCC
>NZ_JBEYFS010000389.1:0-6408 GCF_040634475.1 Streptomyces sp. NPDC007095 | reverse complement strand
GAGGGCCTGTGCCCGGCACTCCGAGAGCACGCACCTGACGCCGCAGGGCCCGCCCTCCGGGCGGACGACGGGAATTTGACGACAGGACCTAGGGGCAGCGTGGCGAGCACCGATCCCCCCGCACCGACCGTCATGCGCAGCTCAACATCTGCGAGGCGCGCCCGCGTACGAGCGGTGGCGTCCAGCATCTGCTTCCGGGTGATCAGGTCGTTGTCGTGGTCGATGACGTAGTTGTCCGGCTTGACCCGCGAAGCGTCCGCCAGCCCCAGCAAGTCATCCCGGTCCTGGGGGCTGTCCTGATGCGGCAGGAACAGCACTGCGGCATCCTCGCGGGACAGCAGTCCGACCGCCACGCCCTCCACGACTAGCCTGATCACAGTGGATGAGCCGGGCGCACGCCTGTGGGTCAACCACTCCGGCGCACGCCCTGCCGGCACGGCTCAGCTGTCGAAGCCCAGCCCCAGCTTGTCCATCGTCTTCAGCCAGAGATTGCGCCGCCCGCCGTGGGCGTCCGCCCGCGCCAGCGACCACTTGGTGAGCGCGATGCCCGTCCAGGCGAAAGGCTCGGGCGGGAACGGCAGGGGCTTCTTGCGGACCATCTCCAGTTCCGTGCGCTCGGTGCGCTCCCCCGCCAGCAGGTCGAGCATCACGTCCGCGCCGAACCGGGTCGCGCCCACGCCCAGACCCGTGTACCCGGCCGCGTACGCGACCCTCCCCTGGTGCGCCGTGCCGAAGAAGGCCGAGAAGCGCGAGCAGGTGTCGATCGCACCGCCCCAGGCGTGGGTGAAGCGGACGCCCTCCAGCTGCGGGAAGCAGGTGAAGAAGTGCCCGGCGAGCTTCGCGTACGTCTCCGGGCGGTCGTCGTACTCGGCGCGCACCCGGCCGCCGTACGGGTAGATCGCGTCGTAACCGCCCCACAGGATGCGGTTGTCGGCGGAGAGCCGGAAGTAGTGGAACTGGTTCGCCGAGTCCCCGAGGCCCTGCCGGTTCTTCCAGCCGACGGACGCCAGCTGGTCTGCGGTCAGGGGTTCGGTCATCAACGCGTAGTCGTAGACCGGGACGGTGTACGCGCGCACCCGCTTGACCAGGTTCGGGAAGATGTTGGTGGCGAGTGCCACCTTGCGGGCGCGGACGGAACCGTACGGGGTGCGTACGGCCATGCCGGCGCCGTACGCCTTCAGGGCGAGCGCGGGCGTGTGCTCGTGCACCCGCACTCCGAGCCGCAGGCAGGCTCGCTTGAGGCCCCAGGCGAGTTTGGCGGGGTGGAGCATGGCGACGCCGCGGCGGTCGTGCAGGCCCGCGAGGAAGGTCGGTGAGTCGACCTGTTCGCGGACCGCGTCGGCGTCCAGGAACTCGATGCCGTCCGCCAGGCCCCGGTCCCGCAGCTCCTCGTGCCATTCGCGCAGTTCGGCCGCCTGGTGCGGCTCGGTGGCGACGTCGATCTCGCCGGAGCGCTCGAAGTCGCAGTCGAGGGAGTAGCGGGCGACGGCCGACTCGATCTCGTCGAGGTTGCGGGCGCCCAGCTCCTCCAGCTTCCTGATCTCGTCCGGCCAGCGGGTGAGTCCGTTGGCCAGGCCGTGGGTCAGGGACGCGGCGCAGAAGCCGCCGTTGCGGCCCGAGGCGGCCCAGCCCACCTCGCGGCCCTCCAGGAGCACCACCTCACGCTGCGGGTCGCGCTCCTTGGCGATGAGCGCGGTCCACAGTCCGCTGTAGCCACCGCCGACGACGAGCAGGTCGCAGGTCTCGGCGCCGGTGAGAGCGGGCTCGGGGTGGGGCTTGCCGGGGTCGTCCAGCCAGTACGGAACCGGCTGGGCTTCGGAAAGAGACGCGGTCCAACGGGTCATGGCGCTTGGGGCCATGATTTCAACTCCCTACAGCTGAATTACCCACCGAAATTTCTCTGTGGGTTATGCCTTCCGCGATGCCTTTTACTATGCCTTTTGCTTGGTGCGGCGGTTGCTGATGACCATTCCGGCCAGGACGAACAGTACGGCGACGATGAACATGGCCGTACCGATGACATTGATCTGAACGGGTGTTCCGCGCTGCGCCGAACCCCACACGAACATGGGGAAGGTGACGGTCGAGCCCGCGTTGAAGTTGGTGATGATGAAATCGTCGAAGGAGAGCGCGAAGGCGAGCAGCGCGCCCGCCGCGATTCCGGGGGCCGCGATGGGCAGGGTGACGCGCAGGAACGTCTGCACCGGGCCGGCGTAGAGGTCCTGTGCCGCCTGCTCCAGGCGCGGGTCCATCGACATCACACGCGCCTTGACGGCCGTCACGACGAAGCTGAGGCAGAACATGATGTGGGCTATCAGGATCGTCCAGAAACCCAACTGAGCACCCAGGTTGAGGAAGAGGGTGAGCAGCGACGCGGCCATGACGACCTCGGGCATCGCCATCGGCAGGAAGATCAGCGAGTTCACGGCGCCGCGCGCCCGGAAGCGGTAGCGCACGAGAGCGAAGGCGATCATCGTGCCGAGGATCGTGGCCCCGATGGTCGCCCAGACGGCGATCTGGAGGCTGATCGAGAGCGAGCCGCACATGTCGGCGACGCCGCACGGGTCGCGCCAGGCGTCCAGGGAGAACTGCTGCCACTCGTAGTTGAAGCGTCCCTTCGGCTTGTTGAAGGAGAACACCGTGACGATGACATTGGGCAGCAGCAGATATCCCAGCGTCAGCAGTCCACCGATGACGACGAGATTCCGCTTGAACCAGCGTACGAAGGCCATTTAGACCAGATCCTCCGTCCCGGACTTGCGGATGTAGAGGGTGACCATGATGAGGATCGCGGCCATGAGGATGAACGAGAGCGCGGCGGCCGTCGGATAGTCGAGGATCCGCAGGAACTGCGTCTGGATGACGTTGCCGACCATCCGGGTGTCCGTGGAGCCGAGCAGGTCGGCGTTCACGTAGTCACCGCTGGCCGGGATGAAGGTCAGCAGCGTGCCCGAGACCACGCCGGGCATCGACAGCGGGAAGGTGACCTTGCGGAAGGTCGTGAACGGTTTCGCGTACAGGTCGCCTGCCGCCTCGTGGAGGCGTCCGTCGATGCGCTCCAGCGAGGTGTAGAGCGGCAGGATCATGAAGGGCAGGAAGTTGTACGTCAGGCCGCAGACCACCGCGAGTGGTGTGGCCAGGACGCGGTCGCCGGAGGTGAAGCCGAGCCAGTTGGTGACGTCCAGGACGTGCAGGGTGTTGAGTGCGCCGACGACCGGGCCGCCGTCCGCGAGGATCGTCTTCCAGGCGAGCGTGCGGATCAGGAAGCTGGTGAAGAACGGCGCGATGACCAGGATCAGCACGACATTGCGCCAGCGGCCCGCGCGGAAGGCGATCAGATACGCCAGCGGGTAGCCGAGCACCAGGCACAGGATCGTCGCGGCGCCCGCGTACAGCACCGAGCGCAGGAACTGGGGCCAGTAGTCGGCCAGCGCGTTCCAGTACGTCTGGAAGTGCCAGGTGACCTTGAAGCCTTCCTCCAGGGAGCCCGTCTGCACGGACGTGGAGGCCTGGTAGACCATCGGCAGCGCGAAGAAGATCAGCAGCCAGAGGATGCCGGGCAAGAGCAGCCAGTACGGGACGAGGCGGCCGCGCTTGCGGGGCGGCTTCTTGTCGGGCTGCGGCGCGAGGAGTGGCGCCTCGGTGACGCTGGCCATCAGGCGGCCTCCTCCTCGACGGTCTCGACGCCGGCGTCGATGTCCTGCGCCGCGTCGAGACCGAAGGTGTGCGCCGGGCTCCAGTGCAGGACCACCTCGGCGCCGGGGGCGAGCCGGGCGTCGCGGTCGATGTTCTGGGAGTAGACCTCGAACTCGGGGCAGACGGCGCTGTCGATGACGTACTGCGTGGAGACGCCGATGAAGCTGGAGTCGGCGATCCTGCCGGTGATCCGGTTGCGGCCGTCCGGGATCTGACCGGCGTCGTCGACGTGCGTGAGCGATATCTTCTCGGGGCGGACTCCGACCAGGACCTTGCCGCCGGTCGTCGTGGGCGCCGAACACCGCGCCTGCGGCAGGACCAGCTTGCCGCCGCCCGCCGCCAGGACGATGTCGTCGCCGCTCTTGCTGTCGACGGCGGCCTCGATGAGGTTCGAGGTGCCGAGGAAGTTGGCGACGAACGTGGTCTGCGGGTTCTCGTAGAGGTCGGCGGGGGCGCCGAGTTGCTCGACGCGGCCCGCGTTCATCACGGCGACCGTGTCGGCCATCGTCATGGCCTCCTCCTGGTCGTGCGTGACGTGCACGAAGGTGATGCCGACCTCGGTCTGGATGCGCTTGAGCTCCAGCTGCATCTGACGGCGCAGCTTGAGGTCGAGGGCGCCGAGCGGTTCGTCGAGGAGCAGCACCTTGGGGTGGTTGATCAGGGCGCGGGCCACGGCGACGCGCTGCTGCTGGCCGCCGGAGAGCTGGTGCGGCTTCTTGCGGGCCTGCTCGCCGAGCTGGACGAGCTCCAGCATGTCCTCGACCTGCTTCTTCACCGACTTGATGCCGCGCCGGCGCAGGCCGAAGGCGACGTTCTCGAAGATGTCGAGGTGCGGGAAGAGTGCGTAGGACTGGAAGACGGTGTTCACCGGCCGCTTGTACGGGGGCAGGCGGGTCACTTCCTGGTCGCCGAGGAAGACGGTGCCGGAGGAAGGTTCCTCCAGGCCCGCGATCATCCGCAGGGTGGTGGTCTTGCCGCAGCCCGACGCCCCGAGGAGGGCGAAGAAGGAGCCCTCGGGGACGGTCAGGTCGAGCGGGTGGACGGCCGTGAAGGAGCCGTACGTCTTGCTGATCCCGGAGAGGCGGACGTCGCCGCCGTTGTCTGTCGTCATGGTGTGGTCCCTGGATGTCGGGGTCGTAGGGGTGTCCGGGGCGGGCTGCGGTCGCTGCGCCGGTCGGGGGCCGCGCGGCTCAGTCGGCATGGGTCTTCCGGGGCACCGGGCAACCGCCCTGGCGGCCCGGACCACCGCAACCGCTCAGCCGCCGAAGGCGTTACGCCCCCGTGAGCTTGGCGAACTTCTCTTCGTAGGCCGTCTCTTCCTTCTGCGTCAGTGAGCGGAAGGCGTGGGACTTCGCGGCCATGGCCTTGTCGGGGATGATCAGCGGGTTGTCCGCCGCCGACTTGTCGATCTTCGCAAGCTCGTCCTTGACCCCGTCGACAGGACAGACGTAGTTGATGTACGCGGCGAGCTGTGCGGCCGGACCGGGCTCGTAGTAGAAGTCCATGAGCCGTTCGGCGTTCGTCTTGTGACGGGCCTTGTTGGGGATCAGCATGTTGTCCGTGGACGTCAGGTAGCCGCTGTCCGGGATGATGAAGTCCACGTCCGGGCTGTCCGCCTTGAGCTGGACGACGTCGCCCGCCCAGGCGACACAGGCCGCGAGGTCGCCCTTGGTGAGGTCGGACGTGTAGTCGTTGCCGGTGAAGCGGCGTATCTGGCCCTTGTCGACGGCCTTCTGGAGGCGGGCGATCGCCGCGTCGAAGTCGTCGTCGGTGAACTTCGCCGGGTCCTTGCCCATGTCGAGCAGCGTCATGCCCATGCTGTCGCGCATCTCCGAGAGGAAGCCGACGCGCCCCTTGAGCTTGGGGTTGTCGAGCAGGTCGGAGACCGACTTCACCTCGATGCCGTTCAGCGCCTTCTTGTTGAAGGCGATGACGGTCGAAATGCCCTGCCAGGGGTAGGAGTAGGCGCGTCCCGGGTCCCAGTCGGGGCTGCGGAACTGGGCGGACAGGTTGGCGTACGCGTGCGGGAGGTTGGAGGCGTTCAGCTTCTGCACCCAGCCGAAGCGGATCAGCCGGGCGGCCAGCCAGTCGGTGACCACGATCAGGTCGCGCCCGGTGTCCTGGCCCGCGGCGAGCTGCGGCTTGATCTTGCCGAAGAACTCGACGTTGTCGTTGATGTCCTCGGTGTACTTGACCGAGACACCGGTGCGCTTGGTGAACGCGTCGAGCGTCGGGTGGTGCTTCCCGCTGTCGTCGACGTCCATGTACTCGGTCCAGTTGGAGAAGTTGATCGTCTTCTCCTTGGCCGAGTGGTCCTCGGCGGAGACGCCGCCCTGGGTCTTGCCCGCGGCCGGGATCCCGCAGCCGCTCAGCGCGCCGAGCCCGCCGACGGCGAGCGCGCCGCCCGCGGAGGCGCGCAGCAGCGAGCGGCGGCTGAGCGCGGCCCTGCCGTTCCTGAAACTGCGCCGCATGGCGGCCACTTGGGCCGGGGAGAGGCGGTCCGGCTCGTACTGCTCCATGCTCGTGATGCCCTTTCGGAAGGGTCGCGGCCGTGGTCTCGCGGCCTGGTCTGCCACTCGGCGATAGTCGGAAGCCGACGCGCGGCCGGCTCCGGATCGACTAGGTCCTGTCGTCAAATTCCCGTCGTCCGCCCGGAGGGCGGGCCCTGCGGCGTCAGGTGCGTGCTCTCGGCGTGCCGGGCACAGGCCCTCG
>NZ_JBEYFS010000388.1:0-6431 GCF_040634475.1 Streptomyces sp. NPDC007095 | reverse complement strand
CCGATGTCGGACCCGGCCCTCACTTCTGTCGTGGTGCTCAGATCACCGAGCCGTTCGGTGACCCGGCGGCGCTGCTGCTCGCGGGCACGCTCGCCGCACTGCTCTGCGGAGCGCCGGCGGTGGTGCTCGCGGGGACGCTGGAGGCGGGGCCGCTGGCGGTGTCGGTGGTGGACGGCGTCGTCGTCGGGGTGGGTGTCGGGGTGGGTGTCGGAGTGGGTGTCGGAGTGTCCGAAGGCGTCTGGCTCGGCGTCTTGGACGGCGTCTGCGAGGGCGTCTTGGACGGCGTCTTCGACGGGGTCTTGGACGGCGACTTGGACGGGCTGCTGGAGGTCCCCTTCGTCCCACTCGGGCTGTCCGAAGGCTGCCGGCTCGTGCCCGTCGGCGGCGTCGGGTCGTCCGAGGTCCCGTACGTGCCGTCGGGGCCCGGATCCGTCGGCGTGGTCACCACGCCCGCGTCGCTGCCGCCCCCGCCGCCCTTCTTCGCCTTGTCGGCGCCGAGGCTGTCGTCCTGGCCGCCCTGGCTGGCCGAGGGGTTGACGCCGACCTTCTCGGACGGATTGTCGGTGTTGTTGTTCGAGGTCGCGCCGAGGGTCACCACGGTGCCGAGCACCGCGACGAGCAGCGCACCCGCGCCCGCGGCCACCAGGTTGCGCCGGGTGCCGGTCACCAGGCGGGTGCCCACGCCCACGCGCTTCGACGCCGGGCCCGGTTCGGCCCGGTTGGTGACCAGCGTCGAGGGCTCCCCGGCCGGGGCGGACAGCACGAACGCGGCCGGTACGCCGCCGGGCGGCGATGCCGACTCCTCGTGCCGCGCGTCGGGCACCTCCTCGCCCGCCGCCGTGCGCCCACCGGGCAGTACGACCCCGGAGCGGTCGGCGACCAGCGCGAGGGCCCTGCGGCCCGCGACGGTGCCACGCTTGTCGGCGAGGGCGCCGCGCAGGCCGATGGAGGACTCCAGCTCGGCACGGGCCCGGTCCAGCTGACCGCCACAGAGCGCGAGGATGCCCAACTCGTGGTGGAAGTAGGCCTGTTCGCCGACCTCGCCGGCGAGCCGGGAGGCCTCCGCGCCGGAGCGCAGCGCGCGCTCCCAGGCGTTCCAGTTCAGACCTGCGGCGAAGGCGGGCGCGGCCGTGCGGGCCAGCCGCACGGCGACGCTCTCGTCCTGCTCGTCGACCGCGGGCGTGGTGAGCGGGACCAGGACGGTGAGGGCGGCGAGCACGGCGTCCGCCTCGGCGCAGACCCGTTCCGGGGTGACCGAGGGGTGTCCGGCCCACCAGGTGTAGTGCTGCGCCGCGGTGCGGGCCTGCTCCTCCAGCACGTCGGCGTATCCGGCGGCCTCCAGCTGGGCCTGCACACCGGCGGCGAGCCGGTAGCGGGAGCCGACCGGGGAGACCAGCGCGCAGCCCGCCAGTTCGGCGAGCGCGGCATCGGCGTGGGTGTCGTCCACGAGGGCGGGCAGATGCGTCTGGTGCGGCACCTCGCCGCCGAGCGCGATGGCGAAGCGCAGGGTGGCACGGGCCGACCCGCTCAGACGGGAAGCGAGCAGCGCGGCGGGCGCGGCCCCCTCGGCGAGCGAGGGCAGCGGTACGTCATGATCGTCGGCGGCCTCGAAGGGCGCGTCGGCCGGCAGGTCGACCGGGGCGTCCTGGAAGACGCCGAAGTCGTCGAAGGCGTCCTCCTTGGCCTGCAACTGGTCGCGCTGTCGCAGCAGGGCGCCGGCCTGCATGAAGCGCAGCGGCAGGCCCTCGGACTCGAACCAGAGGTCGCCCGCCCAGTTCGCCTCCTCCTCGGTCAGCACGCGTCCGACGGTCCGCTCCAGGAGCTCGAGGCCGCCGCTGCGGTCGAGTCCGCCGAGGAAGACCTCTTCGAGGAGGGAGTCGGTGGAGGGCGCGGGGACGTCGGGGGTCGCGGCGATGACGAAGGCGCACTCGGGGGTGGCGTCGAGGAGTTCGTCGAGCGCGGTGCCGCCGATCTCCCCGTCGTCGAGGACGACGACCGCGCCGATCCCGTGGACGAGTTCGAGCAGTTCGTCCCGTTCGGGGCGGTACAGGGCAGCGTTGTAGACGGCGGCGAACAGGTCGTACAGCAGGTCGGTCGCCGTGCGCCGGTATCCCGAGAGGCGGACGACGCCGTCGGGGGCGAGGTCCGCGCAGTCGTCGGCGACGGCGTCGAGCAGGCTGGTGCGGCCGGAGCCGGCGGGGCCGGTGAGACGTACGGAACGCCCGCGCGCCAGCAGGCGGACCAGCCGCTCGCGCTCCTCCTGGCGCTCCAGGAGCGGCAGTCGGGGCTGGGCGGGACCCGGCGGTACGGGCGGCAGGGCGGCACGGGCCAGATCGGCACGCTCGGCGGCACTGAACTTCGTGGGCCGCTGCGGTCGCTCTCCCGGCGGGCAGGCCTCTATCTCACTGCCGTCGACGGGGTTGACCGTAAGCAGGAAGTCGCCCGAGACGAGTCGGACGGTACGGGCGAGTGCGGGTGTGTGCTGACCCAGGTCGGCGGTGAGCGCATCACGCGGCGGGCGCGAGCGAGGCGCCTGGCCGTCGTCGTCATGGCCGTACTCTTCGGGTCCCCGGTTGTTCGGGTCCATGTTCCAAGCCCCCCAAAAGCGTCGTGTGCGGATCTTGTCGCCGGGAGTCCGATGACAAGGACCCAGGCCCCTCCCGGCCTTGCTGCACACCGCGCTGTCGCTTCTGGTCCGGTGCCCGCTCGTAGGGTTTCGGGTGGCGGGCAGCCGAACCCTAAACCTTCGCACAGTATCTCCGACAGGCCGGGGTACCGCGCCGTCCGAGACGTCACAGTCTCGTGAGGATTGTGCGCGAGGTGCGTTTCGTACGCCGCTCAGGAGGCGTACGCCGGATCACACGCGGGGCAGTGACTCGACTCCGATGCCGCCCTCGATCGCGAGGATCCGGTGCAGCCGGGTGGCCACCAGCAGGCGCTGCATCTGTGGTGGTACGCGGCGCAGCACGAGCCGCCGGCCGCACCGCCCGGCCCTTCGGTGGGCCCCCATGATGACACCGAGGCCGGTGGCGTCCCAGGAGTCCAGCTCGGACAGGTCCAGCACCAGGTCGCCGACTCCGTCGTCGACGGCCGAGTGCAGGACCGTACGGGCGTCCGCCGCGCTGCGTACGTCGAGGCGGCCCCCGACGACCAGCTCGGCGTGGTCGCCCCTGATGTACATATGCGCTCCCCGAGAGTGCGTCTCGTACTCTGCGTCAGTCTCTCTGCGTCAGTTTCGGTCCGCAGTTTTGCGTGTGCACCGTCTGACTGGCTTGAGGCCGCAGAGGTTGCCGTCTGTAAGCGAACCGATACCGAATTCACCTCATGGGGTGACACCCCAGAGGCACGTGCGGTTTCCGTGACGGGTGATGCTGGATGACTCGCTTGATTCAGTGCTTGTAGAAGCCCTGCCCGCTCTTGCGCCCGATGTCACCGGCGTCAACCATCCGGCGCATCAGCTCCGGCGGGGCGAACTTCTCGTCCTGCGTCTCGGTGTAGATGTTGCCGGTGGCGTGCAGGAGGATGTCGACGCCCGTGAGGTCGGCCGTGGCGAGCGGGCCCATGGCGTGACCGAAGCCCAGTTTGCAGGCGAGGTCGATGTCCTCGGCGGTGGCCACGCCGGACTCGTACAGCTTGGTGGCCTCGACGACGAGCGCCGAGATGAGACGGGTCGTCACGAATCCGGCCACGTCACGATTGACGACGATGCAGGTCTTGCCGACGGACTCGGCGAACTCCCGTGCGGTGGCGAGGGTTTCGTCGCTCGTCTTGTAGCCGCGCACCAGTTCGCACAGCTGCATCATCGGTACGGGGGAGAAGAAGTGGACGCCGACGACCCGCTCCGGGCGCTCGGTGGCCGCGGCGATCTTCGTGATCGGGATGGCGGAGGTGTTCGAGGCGAGCACGGTGTCGTCCCGCACGATCTTGTCGAGCGCGCGGAAGATGTCGTGCTTGACCTCGAGCTTCTCGAAGACGGCCTCGACGACGATGTCCGCGTCCGCGGCGGCGTCGAGATCGGTGGTCGCGGTGATCCGGCCGAGCGCGGCATCGGCGTCGTGCGCCTCCAGCCTGCCCTTGCTCACGAACTTGTCGTACGAGGCCTTGATGCCGTCGATGCCGCGCGTGAGCGCCTCGTCGGTGACATCGCGCAGAACGACGTCCCAGCCCGCCTGCGCGGACACCTGGGCGATACCGGACCCCATGAGCCCGGCTCCGATGACGGCGAGCTTCCCTGCCACTGTGCGACTCCCTTGACGCGCTTTGTTGACGTCTGCCTCTACGACCGGACAGTAACAGCGCTCATAGGGACCTGTGTGACCGGTAATTGGCGATCCTCCTCACAGTCAAAGCCTGGAGGATTCCGACCTCAGGGGTTCGGAGCGCTACTTCCTTGCGGGTTCACGCTGGTTGGCGCTTCACGGACCGGCTGACGCCGAGGTCTCCACGCCCTGTGACCCGCATGCCCGCGGGCCAGTGTGTTCTTCGCACCTACAGTGTCAGCGTGCTCCTTGTGACCGCAGGCGGTGCACACGAACCTCGCTTGGCTCTTGCGATTGTCCGGATGCACATGCCCACAAACAGGGCACGTCGTCGACGTGTGAGCGGGGTTCACCGTGTGCACCATGGCGCCGGTACGTCGGGCACGGTTGCGAACCGCCAGCTCGAAGGAATGCCAGCCTTTGTCCAGGATGGAACGATTGAGTCCGGATTTCTGTCGAATCCTGGCACCGGGCTCCGCCACGGATCCCCTGGCAGTGGCGGTCATGCCCGTGATGTTGAGTCTCTCGAAGACCACGAGAGCGTTGCCGTCCACGACCTCACACGCTGCCTGGGCATGGAAGTCCTGACGGCGGTCGCGGACCCTCCTCATAATGACCCTCAACTTTGCCTGGCACGCTTTCCGCCGCTTGGACCCTTTCTGCGTGCGAGCAAGCTGTTGCTGAAGCCGCCGATACCTCTCGGCCTCACCAGGGGTGATGAAGCGACGGTCGAAGAACCGGCCATCGCTGGTGGCAGCCAGGGTGACAACGCCCCTGTCGACGCCGACCCGGCCACGCTCCAGCGACAGCGTGGGCCCGCTCGTACCGGTCTCCACCAGGAAGCTGATGTACCAGTAGTTGCCGTCACGGGACACTGTGGCCGATTTCGCCGAGCCACCCAGCGGACGCGACCAGCGGAAGGTCACCCATCCGAACTTCGGCAGACGTACGCGAGCTCGTTTGCGCCCTAGCCGCTCGACCGAGAAACGGTCCGGGGTGGGGAATCGGAACGAGGGTTGCCATCGCTGCTTGGACTTCCACCGCACACCGAACGCACCATGCGTGCGGCATGCCTTGTCCAGGTCCTGAAGGGTTTGCTGGAGAACCTGGGACGGCGCAGCCTTCAGCCACGACTGCTCGGCCTTGGCCTCAGCCATCTCGCGGGTCTGCTGCACATAGCCGACCCACGCACCTCGGCGTCGGTACTCGCGGCGCTGCTCGAGCCCGGTATTCCATACCGCCCGGCAGATATTGCCGAACTCCTCCGCCATCTCGACCTGCCCCGGCGTGAACACGAGGCGGTACTTCCTGCCCACCAGCACGGTTCACCACCTTCCGTTCCGAGCACAGCCACGACTCCACTCCGATTAACGCCATGCCCGATGCGGGGACACGGGTACGAAGGGAGAACATGCACACGGAATCGAACGCCTGAGAGCAACGGTGCAGAGACGCCGAAGCAGTGCTCAGTCACACGTCGGCTCCCCTCGCGAGACCGTCTAAATTGGCCCCATGGTCAATCTGACGCGCATCTACACCAGGACCGGCGACCAGGGCACCACCGCTCTCGGGGACATGAGCCGGGTCGCCAAGACCGATCCCCGGATCTCGGCCTACGCGGACGCCAACGAGGCGAACGCGGTGATCGGGACGGCGATCGCGCTGGGCGGCCTCGACGCGGAGATCGTCGCGGTCCTCACCCGGGTACAGAACGACCTCTTCGACGTCGGCGCGGATCTGTCGACCCCGGTGGCCGAGGACCCGAAGTTTCCGCCCCTGCGCGTCGAGCAGTTCTACATCGACAAGCTGGAGGCGGACTGCGACCGCTTCAACGACGAGCTGGAGAAGCTGCGCTCCTTCATCCTGCCCGGCGGCACGGCGGGCGCGGCCCTCCTCCACCAGGCCTGCACGGTCGTACGACGGGCCGAGCGCTCGACATGGGCGGCCCTGGAGGTGTACGCGGAGGTGATGAACCCGCTCACCGCGACCTACCTCAACCGCCTCTCCGACCTGCTGTTCATCCTGGCCCGCACCGCCAACAAGGAGACCGGGGACGTGCTGTGGGTGCCGGGGGGCGAGCGCTAGGTCCTGTCGTCAAATTCCCGTCGTCCGCCCGGAGGGCGGGCCCTGCGGCGTCAGGTGCGTGCTCTCGGCGTGCCGGGCACAGGCCCT
>NZ_JBEYFS010000387.1:0-6493 GCF_040634475.1 Streptomyces sp. NPDC007095 | reverse complement strand
CTTTCCGGCCCTCCGTCCGCCACAGGTCCAGGGGGTCGGCAGGAGCGGACATCTCACTGTTCAGCCAGCGAGCGGCGCTCAAGGCGAGCTGCCGCCCAAGTCCGTGATCGGCTTCCAGATGGCCCGGATCGCCCGGAACGAGCCGGGGCGGTACGAGCGGTGGCGCGGGGAACTGTGGCGACTGTTCGCTGAGGGAGCCCTGCGGCCCGCCGTGCACGGGGAGTTCGCCCTGGAGGACGCGGCGAAGGCGCACGCGGCGATCGAGTCGCGGAGCAACCTGGGGAAGGTGGTGCTGCGCCCCTGACAGCCGAGCCCGCATTCGGCGTGAACACGCCGCCCTCCCGGGAAGTGACCCGGGACACCGTCCTGTATCTGCCCATGGACCAAGTACGCGGCGGACACTAACGTCCCGTCCGTGCCCGACGACGCACGACGACGACGGACCGGGGCCGGCCTCGGTGTCCTGCTCGCCCTGGTCTGCGCGGCCGTGCTGCTCACCGCCCTCCCCGACCACGACCGGGAGGGCGGCGGCGCGTGCACGGCCCGTACGCTGCGGTCCTGGAGCGCGGACGCCCGGCTCACGGGCGAGTTCGCGCGGTACGGCGACGACGCGAGCCGTGTCGACGACTGGACCGGAGGCGACGGCACGCACTCGGTGCGGCTGCCGGACGGGCGGGTGCTGTGGCTGTTCTCGGACACGTATCTGGGCCAGGTGCACGGGCCGCCGAACCCGGCCGGCGAGTCGTACACGTGGCGCGACACGAGCGCCCCCCTGGTGCGGAACTCGGCCGTGGTGATGTCGAAGGACGGGCGGCTGGAGACGACGCTGCCGACGCCGGTGTTCCCGGACCCGGGGCCGGGGCGGTGGCGGTGGCCGGTCGCGGCCCGTGTCGAACCCCGCTCCCCCGGCTCCTCGGAGCAGGTCGTCCGTGTCCTGCTGTGGACCCGTACCGCCGGCCAGGCCCCGTGGATCTACGGCGTGCCCACGTCCACTGAGGTCGCCACGCTCTCACTGCCCGGCCTGCGGCTCGAAGGCATCACCACGGTCCTGGACCAGAGTTCCGTGGCGGATCCCTCCCGGCGGGTGCTGTTCGGCACCTCGACGGTCGACGCGGGCGCGTGGACATATGTCTTCGGCGGCGACGACGGGCAGGCCGCCTCGCGCCCCGCCTCGCAGGCATACGTGGCGCGGGTGCCGCGCGGCCGGCTCGGCCAGCCGGCTGCCTGGGAGTACTGGGACGGCAGCGGATGGGCGGTGCGGGTACGGCCGGGGCCGGTGCTCGGCGACGGGCGGCGGACCGGGGTCGGCAGCGCGTTCACGGTGGTGCGGGACGGCGGGACGTACGTCCTGTTCACGATGGCGGCGGGCACCGCGGGCCTGACGACGATCACCTCGTACTGGGCGTGCGCGCCGACCGGCCCCTGGCACGGGCCCACCCGGAGCTTCAGTCCGTCCCTGCCGCAGGGGCAGGTGGCCGCGTACAACCCGCAGGTGCACGCGGCGCTGAGCGACGGCGACCGGCTCGTCCTGAGCTATGACGTGAACTGGCTGGACACGACGGGCGGTGTCTCGGCGCAGGCGAACCTCAGTCGGAACGTGGCGCTGTACCGACCGCGATTCGTGACGCTGCGACTGGGGGAACCGGGGTCGTAGCCACCTCGGGGTCGTGAGCGCGGCGCTTGGCGATCACCGCGCACACCATCAGCTGCATCTGGTGGAAGAGCATCAGTGGCAGCACCGCGAGCGAGGCGTGCGCGCCGAACAGCACGCTGGCCATGGGAAGCCCCGAGGCGAGGGACTTCTTCGACCCGGCGAACTGGATCGCGATGCGGTCCTCGCGGTGGAAGCCCAGTGCCCTACCGCCGTACCAGGTGAGCGTCAGCATCACCGCGAGCAGCACGGCCTCGACCGCGAGCAGTCCCGCCAGTCGGACCGCGCTCACCTGGTGCCATATGCCCTGCACCATGCCCTCGCTGAACGCCGTGTAGACGACGAGCAGGATCGAGCCGCGGTCGACGTATCCGAGGACCTTCTTGTGACGCGTGATTGCCGCGCCGATCCAGCGGCGCAGCACCTGCCCGGCGAGGAACGGCACCAGCAGTTGCAGCACGATCTTGACCAGCGAGTCCGCGGAGAAGCCGCCGCCGCTGTTGCCCAGCAGTGCCGCGGCGAGCAGCGGGGTGACGACGATGCCCACGAGGGAGGAGAAGGAGCCGGCGCAGATCGCGGCGGGCACGTTGCCCCGGGCCATGGAGGTGAAGGCGATCGACGACTGGATGGTCGAGGGAACGAGCGTGAGGAAGAGCAGACCGGTGTAGAGGTTGTGTGTCAGGAGCACCGGTTCGAGGCCGCGGGCGGCCAGGCCGAGCAGCGGGAAGACGACGAAGGTGCAGGCCAGGACGGTGACGTGGAGTCGCCAGTGCTTGAGGCCTTCGACCGCCTCACGGGTGGAGAGCCTGGCCCCGTAGAGGAAGAAGAGGAAGGCGATGGCGGCCGTGGACGCGCCCGCCGCGACGTCGGCGCCCGTACCCCGCGCGGGGAGCAGCGCCGCGAGGCCCACTGTCCCGAGCAACAGCAGGATGTACGGGTCGATCGGCATCCAACTCGGCCACTGCAGGCGTTTCACGGTGCTCCACTGCTCAGACGTCGTACGGGGTCGGCCCCGGGCACGGGGGGGGTCCCGGGGCGGGTCGTGCCCTCTCCATCGTCCTCTTCCGGCCCGCGATCGGGAATCCGTCATACCGTTCTGACTGTCATCGCGATTCGCGATAACGTGGGGGTGTGTACGACCCCTCCCAACTGCGTACCTTCCTGGCGGTGGCCCAGACCCTGAGCTTCACGCAGGCCGCCCGGCGGCTCGGGCTGCGCCAGTCCACCGTCAGCCAGCACGTACGTCGTCTGGAGGACGCCGTGGGACGGCAGCTGTTCTCGCGGGACACGCACTCCGTGGAGCTCACCGAGGACGGCGAGGCGATGCTCGGCTTCGCGCGCCGCATCCTGGCGGTGCACGAGCAGGCGACCGCCTTCTTCACGGGCACCCGCCTGCGCGGCCGGCTGCGTTTCGGCGCCTCCGAGGACTTCGTCCTGACCCGGCTCCCGGAGATCCTGGAGGGCTTCCGGTACGACCATCCGGAGGTGGACCTGGAGCTGACGGTCGAGCTGTCCGGCACGCTGCACGAACAGCTCACGGCGGGCAACCTGGACCTGGTGCTGGCGAAGCGGCGGCCCGAGGACCCGCGCGGCGAGCTGGTCTGGCACGACCGCCTGGTGTGGATCGGCGCGGAACGCCTGCGGCTCGACCCCGACCGCCCGGTCCCCCTGATCGTCTACCCGCCCCCGGGCATCACCCGCGCCCTCGCCTTCGAAGCCCTGGAGCGCCAGGGCCGCGCGTGGCGCATCGCCTGCACCAGCGGCAGCCTGAACGCCCTCGTCGCGGCGGCCCGCGCGGGCCTCGGCGTGATGGCCCACTCACGCGGACTGATCCCCCCGGGCCTCGTCCGCGTCCCGGACCGCGCGGGCTTGCCGGAACTGGGCGAGGTCGACTTCGTCCTGGTGCACGGGCAGCGGCGTACGTCCGCGCAGGGGGCGTCGGACGCGCTCGCGGCCGCGATCCTGGGCGGCGGGGACCGGCTGCTGCGGGGTGGCGGGGCTAGCGCGTCGGTCTCGCGTACGTGAGTTGTTCGATGCGGCGCAGCAACGGGGTCGTCTCGACATGCTGGACGGCACGGGGTTCCGGCGCGGCTGACGATAGGCGGCGGGCTGCTCCTGGTCGGATCGGGCGCGTTCTGCCAGGCCGTGCTGGACGCGGGTACGAGTTGGACGGTGCTGGTGCCGTGCCTCGTCCTGGTCGGCATCGGCACGGGCTTCGTGTCACCCGCCATCGCGGGCGCCGCGCTCGCCGCCGTGCCGCCGGAGCGGGCGGGCATGGCGGGCGGCGCGGTGAACACGGTCCGCCAGCTGGGGTCCGCGCTCGGGGTCGCCGTCTCCGGCACGGTGCTGACCTCCCGCATGCAGGACACGCTCTCGCACGACGCGGCCCACACCCTGGCCGGCGGCGGCGCCGGGACACTGCGCGGCCCTCTCTCCGAACACCCCCTGCGGGCCGCCTTCGCCTAGGGGCTCGACTCGGCGTCGGTGGCGGCGGGCGTGACGGGGATGGTCGCCGGTGCGCTGGTACTGGTGTTGGTGCGGACGCCGCGCGCTGTGACGGACACGGCCGAGGCACCGGCGGAGCGGGCGACGGCGTCCCGCACATGACACCGGTGAGGGCCCGGTGATGACACCGGCGGAGCCGGTCCCGGAGCCACCGGGACCGGCTCCGGCGGTAGCCGTACGGCACGGAATCGGAACCTCCGTGTCCGGTATTCGGCGCCCCGTGCCCCGTAGGAGGGTCGTACAGATTCCGTGGAGATTGCGGGGCCGAAACTTACGCGGGCGTAGGGAAGATGTCCGGTCCCTTCCCCTTGTGCGGGCATTTTCTCGACTGACCAGTGCATATGCCGCACCCTCCGGCGCTTTGACCCCTCTCCCGCCCGGCCGCTGGGTGGGGTAGCTTCCAAGGCGCTGTGCGGAGCGCCACTAGGAGCGGGATTGCGCGAGTTCACCAACCCTCCGTTGGCGTCGGCGCCGCCGGTGGGCGGCCTGGCCGACGTCGTGTTCGACCATGCCCAGGAAGACCCGCTGCGGGCCGCGTTCGGCCGCAAGGACGAGACCGAACAGTGGCGCGATGTGACGGCCGCCGAGTTCCGTGACGAGGTCCTCGCACTCGCCAAGGGACTGCTCGCCCAGGGAATCCGATTCGGCGACCGGGTCGCGATCATGTCCCGTACCCGCTACGAATGGACACTCTTCGACTACGCATTGTGGACGATCGGCGCCCACGTCGTCCCCATGTACTCGACGTCCTCGGCCGAGCAGGTCTTCTGGATGCTGCACGACGCGCAGGTGTCGGCCGCGGTGGTCGAGCACGAGGACCACGCGATGACCATCGCCACGGTGATCGACCGGCTGCCCCAGCTGCACAAGCTCTGGCAACTGGACGCGGGCGCGGTGCAAGAGCTCTACGAGGCGGGCGCGAGCATCGACGACGAGGTGGTTCACCGGCACCGGCGCGCCGTCACCCCCGAGTCGATCGCGACGATCATCTACACCTCGGGCACCACGGGCCGTCCCAAGGGCTGCGTCATCTCGCACGCCAACTTCATGGCCGAGGCGAGCACGGTCATCGGGCTCATGGAACCGATCTTCGCCTCCAAGCGCGACAACGAGGCGTCCACCCTGCTGTTCCTGCCGCTCGCGCATGTCTTCGGGCGGATGGTCCAGGTCGCGGGCGTCCTCGGGAAGGTCAAGCTGGGCCATCAGCCGCAGATGCACGCCGCCGTGCTGCTGCCCGACCTGGCCGCGTTCCAGCCGACGTTCATCCTGGCGGTGCCGTACATCTTCGAGAAGGTCTTCAACGCGGCCCGCCGCAAGGCCGAGAAGGACGGAAAGTCCGGTGCCTTCGAGAAGGCCGTGGAGGTCGCGGTCCGCTACGCGGACGCGATCGAGGCAAAGGCGTGGGGGATCGGCGCCGGGCCGTCGGCGAGCCTGCGGATGCAGCACCAGTTCTTCGACAAGGTCGTCTACACCAAGATGCGCGCCGCCATGGGCGGCCGGGTCAGACACGCGGTGTCGGGCGGCTCCGCGATGGACCGTCGGCTCGGGCTGTTCTTCGCCGGCGCGGGCATCCAGATCTACGAGGGATACGGGCTCACCGAGACCACCGCCGCCGCGGTCGTCACCCCGCCCGAGCGGACCCGGTACGGGACGGTCGGCCAGGCCATTCCGGGTATGACCGTGCACATCGCGGACGACGGCGAGATCTGGCTGCACGGCGACAACATCTTCCAGGGCTATCTGAACGACCCCAAGGCCACCGACGCCGCACTGCACGACGGCTGGCTCGCCACCGGCGACCTCGGCACCCTCGATGAGGACGGCTTCCTCACCATCACCGGGCGCAAGAAGGAGATCCTGGTGACCTCCGGCGGCAAGAGCGTCTCGCCCGGCGTCCTGGAGGAGCGCGTCCGCGACCATCCGCTGGTCGCCCAGTGCATCGTGGTCGGCAACGACCGGCCGTACATCGCGGCGCTCGTCACCCTCGACTCCGAGGCCGTCGAACACTGGCTCCAGATGCGGGGCAAGGCGCGGCTTTCCCCGTCCGAGCTGGTGCGCGACCCGGACCTGGAGACCGAGGTGCGGCGGGCGGTGGTCGCCGCGAACACCCTGGTCTCGCAGGCCGAGTCGATCCGTACGTTCCGGATACTGGCGAACCAGTTCACCGAGGAGCACGGGCTGCTGACGCCTTCGCTGAAGTTGAAGCGGAAGGCGATCGAGAACGCGTATGCGACAGAGGTGGAGGCGTTGTACCGGTCATGAGCCCGGTACAACGCCTCGGCCGGGCTAGGCCCTGTCGTCAAATTCCCGTCTGCCCTGCGACGCCATGCACGCACT
>NZ_JBEYFS010000386.1:0-6495 GCF_040634475.1 Streptomyces sp. NPDC007095 | reverse complement strand
CTCGTACTGGACGTACTCGGGTCTGTGCCTGGTGCGGTGAGAGTGCGTGCATGGCGTCGCAGGGCAGACGGGAATTTGACGACAGGGCCTAGGACAGGCCCTAGGCATCCCGTTCAGTTCAGCAGCCACCGGGCCGGTACGGCGAGACGTCCGTGCCGCGCCCCCTCGCCCTGCTCTGCGCGCCGTCCGGCGCCCCCACACCAAAAGGTCTGCATCCCGTGCCTCTCCATGCCCCCATACGCCCGCTGCGTCGCCTGCGCGGCTCCGTCGTCGCGGCTGCCTGCGCCGCGCTGCTCGGCACCGCCGGCTCCCTTCCCGCCGCCCACGCGGCCGACCGGCACCCTCTCGTGGGATCCCGGCCCACATATGCGACGCGGACCGCCGACACGGGCCCCGTCCCCGCCGGTAGTCACGTCAGCGCGCGTGTCTACCTCAACTCCCGTGACCCGCAAGGGCTCGCGGCGTTCCTGCGCGACATCGGCGACCCCCGCAGCCCGCACTACCGGCACTACCTCACCCCGGCGGAATACCAACGGCACTTCGGCCCGACGGACCGTCAGGTCCGGACCCTCACGGCATGGCTGGGCGGGTCCGGATTCACCGTCACCGGCCGAACCTCCCACTACCTGAGGATCGAAGGGCCCGCCCGCGCCGTCCAGCAGGCCTTCGGCACGAGCCTGCACGGCTATCGCACCGGCCGCGGCACGAGCGACGCCCCCGCCGGTGACCTGAGTGTGCCCGCCTCCCTCGGCGCCACCGTGCTCGGCGTGTCCGGCCTGTCCACCCCCGGAGCGGCCCGCCCCCTGTCGACCCCCGCGCCGGCTCTCGACGTACCCGCCGACGACGCCGTCTGCTCCGGTCACTTCGGGGAGAAGCCCGCCACGCGTCTGCCCAAGGCGTACGGCAGGACCGCCACGTACGCGCCGTGCCCCTACACCCCCGCCCAGCTCCGCCACGCCTACGGCGCGGGCGTCAAGGGTGCCACCGGGCGCGGCTCCACCATCGCCGTCGTGGACGCCTACGGATCGCCCGACATGCTCACCGACGCCGACCGCTACGCCCGTGCCACCGGCGATCACGCCTTCCGGCCGGGCCAGTACCGCCGGCACGTCACTCCCGGCGACTGGCACATCGACGACGCGTGCGCGTCCCCGCGTACCTGGGCCGGCGAACAGGCCCTCGACATCGACCTCGCCCACGGCCTCGCCCCGGACGCGAACGTCCTCTACGTCGGTGCGAACTCCTGCCTCGACAACGACCTGATGGACGCCGAGTCGTACATCATCGACGGCCGCCGGGCGGACGTCATCTCCAACTCCTGGGCCGAGATCATCCACTCCAGTCCCGGGCACCTCACCCCCACCCTCGTAGCCGCCTGGAACCTGCTGTTCGAGCAGGCCGCCGCCGAGGGAATCGGCGTCTACTTCGCCGCGGGGGACTGCGGCGACTCCTCGCCCGAGGCCGCCCAGACCGGCGTCAACTGCGATCCGAAGACCATCCGGGCCCAGGCCGACTTCCCCAGCGGCTCCCCGTGGGTCACCTCGGTGGGCGGCACCACCCTCGCCCTCGACCGGCACGGCGACTACGCCTGGGAGACCAGCATGGGTGACGGGCTGTCCGTCCTCACCGACAAGGGCAGGGCATGGGGGCCCGTCCCCGGCGTCTTCGCCTTCGGCGGCGGAGGGGGTGCGAGCGACTTCCCGCAGCCCTGGTACCAGCGCGGCCGCGTCCCCGGCGGCACCGCACACCGCGCGACGCCCGACGTGGCGCTCGAAGGCGACGGGGCCCTGCCCGTCCTCGTCGGACTCACGGACGCCGGGGCCTACCACCTCGTCGGATTCGGCGGCACGTCGGCGGCCGCGCCCGCCTTCGCCGCCGTGCAGGCCGACGCGCAACAAGCCTCCGGGCACCGGCTCGGCTTCGCCAACCCGCTCCTGTACGCCCTTGCCCGGTCCCGCGCCCACGTCTTCCACGACGTCACGGACCAGCCCGCGAACGCCGGCGCGCAACCTCTCACCGTGGTACGCGACGAGGGCCCCGCCGTCGACACCTCCACGGGCGCACAGCGCTGTCTCCTCTACACCCTCGGCCACGACTTCGGACTCCACGCCCGCCGCGGCTACGACGACGCCACCGGTCTCGGCTCCCCCGACACCGGCTACCTGCGCTGGTTCCAGCACACCAAGGGCACACTGAAGTGACCGTCGACGCCTTCGTCGTGGGAGCGGGGCCCAACGGCCTCGCCGGCGCCGTCACGCTCGCCCAGGCGGGCCTTTCCGTGACCGTCCTGGAGGCCGCGGCCACCATCGGCGGCGGCACCCGCAGCGGCGAGGTCACGGTGCCCGGCCTGCTCCACGACCACTGCGCCGCGGTGCATCCCATGGCCGTCGCGTCGCCCTACCTGCGCACCCTCGGCCTGGACCGCCACGGACTGCGCTGGGAGTACGCCGAGACCGACCTCGCCCACCCCCTCGACGGCGGTCGGGCGGCCGTACTCCGGCGCGACCTGGACACGACCGTACGCGGCCTCGGCGCCGACGGCCCGGCTTGGCGTCGGCTGTTCGCGCCCCTGACCGCGCACTACGACGCCCTGAGCGAAGACCTCATGCGCCCCTTGGCAGCCCTGCCCCGTCACCCCGTCCTCACGGGCGGGTTCGGGCTGCTGGCGGCCCACCCGGCGCAGTGGACCCTGCGCCGATGGCGCGGGCAAGCGGCCCGGGCCCTGTTCGCGGGGGTCGCCGCCCATGCGCTGAGCCCGCTCACCGGCCCGGGCAGCTCCGCCATCGGACTCATGCTCACCGCCGCCGCGCACCGTCATGGCTGGCCCGTCGCCCGCGGGGGTTCGGGGGCCATCGCCCATGCGCTCGCCGCCCGTCTCGTCGAACTCGGCGGCACCATCGAAACGGGCACCCCCGTGCGTTCCCTGCGGGACCTTCCCCCCGCCGGCACGGTCCTGCTCGACCTGGCTCCCCGCGAGGCGGCGAGGGTGTGCGGTCCGCGTCTTCCCGCCCGCGTCCGACGCGCGTACACCCGCTACCGGCACGGGCCCGCCGCGTACAAGGTCGACCTGGCGGTGGAGGGAGGCGTCCCCTGGCGTGCCGAGGTGTGCCGCACGGCGGGCACCGTTCACCTCGGCGGAACCGCGGAGGAGATCGCGGAGGCCGAACAGGCGGTCTCCCGCGGGCGGATGCCCCGGCATCCCTTCGTACTGGTCGCCCAGCAGTACCTCGCCGACCCCGGGCGCTCGGCCGGAGACGTCCACCCCGTCTGGGCGTACGCACACGTCCCGCACGGTTACGACGGGGACGCGACGACCACCGTCCTGGAGCGCATCGAGCAATACGCCCCCGGACTGCGCGACCGCGTCATCGGCCTGACCGCCCGCTCCCCGGCCGCGCTGGAGGCGTACAACCCCAACTACGTCGGCGGGGACATCCTCAACGGCGCCAGCTCCCTCGCCTCTCTCGCGTTTCGCCCGCGCCTGGCCCCTGATCCGTACGCCACGGGAATCCCCGGCGTCTATCTCTGCTCGGCGGCGACGCCGCCGGGGGCGGGCGTGCACGGCATGTGCGGGCACAACGCCGCGAGATCGGCGCTACGAAAACTCGGACTGCCCGTGGCCGTCTGATCCGTGTGGACGAAGAGGCCGTGGGTTCGGATCCCGCCACCCCGACAGCTGTAACACCTGGTTTCCTTGGCGGTATTGGACGGCGGGGGGATGGCGAACATGGCCTGCGGGTTCGTCAACTATCGTCTGCGGCTGTAGACGTACGTTCGACAAGGAGAGCCGATCCGTTGAACCGAGCCTCGGCCGACAGATCTCGTACGGTGGCGATCGGTGCCGCCGGATCGCGGCCCTGCACGCTGGTCGTCTGCCGTGGGTGTTGTTGTGGCAATCCGCGGAAGTATCCCGACGACGATCACGCCTGGCAGCTGGAGCGGTTGCGGGCCGGGGCCGAGGCGTCCGGGGGGCGGTACGTGGTGCGGACCGTGGACTGTCTCGGGCCCTGCGACCAGGCCGATGTCGTGGTCGTACAGCCTTCGGGGGACGCGCGGCGCCGGGGTGCGCGGGCGACCTGGATCGGGTTCGCGATGGGGGACGACTGCACCGAGGAGCTGGTGAGTTGGGCGTCCGCCGGAGGGCCGGGGGTCGCCGAACCTCCGGTCGCGCTGGAGTTGCAGTTCGTCCGGCCGCCGCACGAGGCGCGGGCCCGTACGCGCCGCTGAGGCGGTGCCGGCCCGTCGGCCTCCCTCTGGAACCACACCTCCCGGTGCGGCACTCTTCTTCCTCGTGGGGACCCTTCCGTATCAAAGCCCGTCGACCGACACGACCGCGCACATGGTGGTGGCCGGGGACGACGCCCTGGCGCACCGGCTGGCCGCCGAACTGCGGGGTGTGTACGGCGAACGGGTGACCCTCGTCGTGCCGCCCACCCAGCGCAGTGTGCGGCCGCCGGTGGTCGGGCGGGCTCGGGGCTCGACGCTGTTCGACCGGATGTCCGCGGCGGTGAACCGGGCCGCGGGCAACGGGGAGGGACCGCAGGGGCCGCCCACCCGGACAGCCGAACCCGCCGGTTCCGAGCGGGTGTTGGAGGCCACCGAACTCACCGAGGCCGTACTCGCCGAGGCGGGCGTGGAACGGGCCGCCGCCCTCGCACTCGTCCATGACGACGACGAGACCAACATCCGGGCCGCGCTCACCGCGCGCCGCCTCAATCCGCGGCTGCGGCTCGTCATACGGCTCTACAACCGGCGCCTCGGACAGCACATCGAGGAACTCCTCGATCAGGCTTCGGCGTTGGCCATGGCCGTGACCGATGGCGAGGGAGACGGTGGCAGGGGGAGCGGGGGGCTCGGGTTCGACGCGTCCACCACCGTGTTGTCCGATGCCGACACCGCCGCGCCCGCGCTCGCCGCGACCGCCGTCGCCGGGACCAGCAAGGTCGTCCAGACCGATGGGCTGATGCTGCGGGCGGTGGAGCGGCCGCCGCCGGGGCCCGGCGAGGTCGCCGATCCCGGGCTGTGCACGCTCGCGCTGCTGTCCGCCACCACCAACGACCCCGCCGGGGCCGACGGTTCGGAAAGCAGCGGGTCGCACGGGCCTCGGCTGCTGCCCGACGAGCGGGCCGTGGCGGCGGCCACCGGGCGCGGGACCGTCGTCCTGGAGACGGTGTCGTACGCCGCGTCCGCGCCGTCCGCGGGGCGCAGTGTCGTGCCCTTCGGCTCGCTGCTGTCGCGGCGGCTGCGCTGGTCGTTCGCCGGGCTGGTGGGGTGTGTGGTCGGGCTGGCGGTCGCTTCGATGCTCGTCACCGGGGAGCCCCCGCTGCAGGCGACCTATCTGACGCTGCTCGATCTCTTCGCCATCAACAACCCCGCCATCGGGGAACCCATCGGACGGCAGATTCTTCAGCTCTTCTCCGGGCTCGTCGGGCTGTTGCTGCTGCCTGTGCTGCTCGCCGCCGTGCTGGAGGCGCTCGGTACCTTCCGCAGCGGGTCCGCGTTGCGCAAGCCGCCGCGGGGACTGTCCGGGCATGTGGTGCTGCTCGGGGTCGGAAAGATCGGGACGCGGGTGTTGACGCGCCTGCGTGAGCTGCACATTCCGGTGGTGTGTGTCGAGGCCGATCCGGAGGCGCGGGGGCTGGCGCTGGCGCGGCGGTTGCGGGTGCCGGTGGTGTTGGGCGACGTCACGCAGGAAGGTGTGCTGGAGGCCGCGAAGATTCATCGGGCGCATGCGCTGCTCGCGCTGACCAGCGCGGACACGACGAACCTGGAAGCCGCGTTGTACGCCCGTACCGTGCGGCCCGATCTGCGGGTCGTGCTGCGGTTGTACGACGACGACTTCGCCACCGCCGTGTACCGGACCCTGCGGGCCGCGCATCCGCAGGCGCTGACCCGCAGTCGTAGCGTGTCGCATCTGGCCGCGCCCGCGTTTGCCGGGGCCATGATGGGGCGGCAGATCCTCGGGGCGATTCCGGTGGAGCGGCGGGTGCTGCTGTTCGCGGCCATCGTGGTGGGTGGGCATCCGCAGCTGGAGGGGCGGACTGTGGGGGAGGCGTTTCGGGCGGGGGCGTGGCGGGTGCTTGCGTTGGATACGGCTGCGTCGGGGCGACGGCGGGGTGGTGAACCGGTGTCCGCCGTGGGGGGCGGTGGGGGCGAGCGCGGTGGTTCCGGGCTGGTCTGGGATCTTCCCTCCACGTATGTGCTTCGGGCGGAGGATCGGGTGGTGTTGGCTGCGACTCGGAGGGGGCTGGCGGAGTTGCTGGGGCGGCGGCGGCGGGAATCGGCGGGCACGTAGGTTTTTGGTCTCCGGGGGGGCGGGGGGTGTCTGGCTCTGGTGCGGGCAGTGGGGTGGGGGGATTTTCTTCGCCCACGCCGCCCCTGCCCGTCCCATCCCTGGCGGGGGGCCCCCCCCCCCCCCCCCCCGGGGGCCCCCCCCCCCCCCCCCGGGGGGGCCCCCCCCCCCCCCCCCGGGGGGGGGCCCCGCCCCCGGGGGGG
>NZ_JBEYFS010000385.1:0-6526 GCF_040634475.1 Streptomyces sp. NPDC007095 | reverse complement strand
TCGGTGGCACGATTTCCGAGGCTACGGGTTCGAACGAGTCGAACGGCTTCGACCTGCAGTCGTTCCTCTCCCTGCCGCACGTCCTGATGTTCACGCCCCCGGCCGGGTCGAGGACCGTCTCGACCGCCGCGCGGATCCTGGCCGCGTCGGCGCGACCGAACCGCAGCCGCACCCCGGCGCCCGCGTCCACGACCTGCCCGGCGACGATCGGCTGGTCGTCCCGGATCGGCGCCACGACGAGCGGGACACCGTGCCACAGCGCCTCGCACACGGTGTTGTGCCCGGCATGACAGACGACCGCGTCGAGCCGTGGGAGAAGGGCGAGTTGGGGGACGTGGGGACGCAGGAGGACGTTGTCGGGGACCGGGCCCTCGACGAGCCCGCCGGGGTCGACGAGCACCGCCCGCAGCCGGCCCGCCATTCCGCCCAGTCCCTCCGCGGCCGCGTTCAGGAATCGGGCCCCGGCGTCGTTGTTGGCCGTGCCGAGGCTGACCAGGACGGTGGGCAGAGGCGAGACGTCCAGCCAGTCCCAGGGGAAGTCGTCGCCGCTCGCGGGGCGGGCGGCGACGGACGGGCCCACCAGCCAGACCCGGTCGGGCAGTTCGGCCGGGCCGAGCAGCGCGCGGGTGGTGTACGCCAGGACGCCGTGCGGGGAGAAACGGGGGTCCGCCGAGCCGGCTCCGTCGCAGATCCGGTTCCGCAGCTGGGCCAGCAGCCCGTCCAGCCACGCCGCGACCTTCGGCATACCGGCCAGCGGGTCGACGAGTTCGGCGGAGGTGGTGGCCGAGGTCACCCAGACGCGTCCGAGGGACTCGGCGACCAGCGCACCCGCCACCGCCTGCTGGTCGCAGACGACGACATCGGGGTCGTACGCCTCGATCGCCGCCCGTACCCCGGGCGCCATCGCGTCCGCCAGCGGGACGAGGAAGCTCTCCCAGAGGAACCGGAACGCGGCCGGCCCCTTCAGACCGGCGGGCCGGGACAGCCCGTCCTCGGGGAGGGCGCAGGGGAAGACGACGGCGTCGGATCCGACGAGACCGCGGACGAGCTCCGGGTGGCCCGCCCACGCGATCTCGTGCCCGCGTCCGGCGAGTGCCGCCGCGGTGCCCACGGCCGGGTTGACGTGCCCGACCAGCGGCGGCACCACGAACAGGAACCGGCCCATCTAGCGGGCCTCCCGCAACGCGTGAGCCTCCTGGCCGAGCAGCAACCAGTCGCGCACGAGGGCGTACGTCTGCTGGGTGGCCTCCACCAGCACCGAGTGGCCGAGATCGGGCAGGACGACCGTACGGCAGTGGGGGAGCGAGGCCTCCAGCATCCCGGTCTGCGCCGACAGCTTGGACGCGCCGCCGAAGATGGCGAAGACGGGGCAGCGGATCGCGGACAGGTCCTCGTCGAGGAGAGTGCTGAGCGGGATCTCCTGGGCGAGCGCGGTCTCGTCGAGGACCCGGCCCGCCGCCCGGAACGGCCGGGCGTTGCGCTCGCCCGGGTTTTCCCGCAGCCACTCGGTGACCTCCTGGACCACCAGTCCGCCCTGCTCGCCGACCAGGCCCTCGTACATGTTCTTCGCCCAAGCCCGGGCCGGCGGTTCCGCCTCGATGGCGATCACGCTCGCGACCCGCTCGGGACGGGCGGCGGCCATGGCGTACGCGACGGCGCCGCCGAAGGAGTTGCCGACGAGGTGCACCGGGTGGTCGATCGCCAGCGCGTCCAGCAGTCCGTCGAGGTCGTCGACGAAGTCCTCCATCCGGTAGCCGGTCGGCGGCCGGGAGGTCCTGCCGTGCCCGCGCAGGTCGTACATGACGACGTCCAGGCCCTCCTCGGCGAGCCGCGGCGCGAGGCTGAAGTAGTAGCTGGCCAGGCTGTCGATGAGCAGGCCGTGGATGAGGACCACGACGGGGCGCGGGGAGCCGCTCTCGTGGCCCAGCCGCTGGACGTGTACGTCGATCCCGTTCACCCGCATCGTCGCCATGTCAGCCCACCTCCGCGACGGCCGGTGAGTCCACGACGTAACCGACGAGATCGCCGACGGTGAGCGCGATGATCTCCTCCAGCCCGCGGTCGGCTATGAACGCGGCGAAGTTGACCCGCTCGCCGTAGAACTCGCGCAGTTGGGCGGAGAGGGTGACGAGGTCGATGCTCTCCAGTTCCAGGTCGTCGTGGAAGGACGTGTCGAGGGTGATCTCGGAGTCGTCGAGCCCGTACTCCTCCAGCACGGTGCGCAGGATGGCCGAGATGTCGGCGAGCGCGGTCGCCGCGTCGGGCGCCGAGGTCCGTCCCCTGTCCGACTGGCCCACGGGACGGTCGAGTTCAGTGGTCATCTTCGTTCTCCTGATCGTTGACTGCCGTCCAGGCCACGACGTACTCCTTGCCGGGCCCCGTGGACGGCCGGGGGGTGGTCAGCGCACAGTGCCGCACGCGGTACTCCTCGCCCGCGGTGCGGACGGTCAGGCGGTCGCCGTCGACCGAGGTGATCTCGAACCGCTTCGGCTCGCCGCCCAGTCCGGTGCCGCGCGCCTTCGCGACTGCCTCCTTGGCGGCCCAGAAACGGGTGAACCAGAGCCGTTCGGGGGCTCCCCCCGGCCGGTGGACGAGTGACGTGAGCAGCTCGCGCTCGGTGGTGGTGAGGGCCACCGCGAGGGTGCCCCCGGGGCGGTCGGTGACTTCCTCGATGTCGATGCCGCAGGGACCCTCCCTCCTGGCCATCGCCACGGCCGTCTCGCCGCGGTGGGCGATGGAGACGTGCAGCGCGGGCAGGGTCCTGCCGTAGCCGCCGGTCACGAAGGGGCGGCCGGCCGGATCGTTGCCGACCCTGACCTCGGCCGGGTAGACGGGGCCCGCCCCGGCGTCCCACATCACGTTCCGTACCGCGTCCTTGGCGGCGATCCGGCCGAGCAGCCACTGCCGCCGGCCGCGCGGGGCGTGCGCCGCGTACCGTTCGCGTTCCTCGCCCGCCAGGATGTTGCGCATGATCAGCTCGCGGGTGGCCAGGTCGGGCCACTCCTCGTGGACCAGCGCCCAGCCACCGGGCTGCATACGGGACAGCGTGTACCGCTCGGGCTCCCGGTCCACCTTGCGGATGCGCGGATTGCTGTCGAACCGGCGGTCCTGCCAACCGCTGAACTCCGCCCACACCCGCCCCCGGTGGACCAGCTGCATGTCCGCTTCGAGTGTGGCGTCGGTGACGGAGGTGATCCGGATCAGGCACTCCAGGCGCTCGCCGGGAGCGGGGTGCGGGCCGTGAAAGCGGATCTCCTTCATCCCGACCGGGAACACCGTCGTCCGCACCGGCTGCCGGGCCATGATCCAGTAGCCGAGGAGCTGCCCCACGTTGTCCAGCAGGGCGCCCGGCGCGGGCGGGGTGACGAGCACCCCTCGTACGTGCCGGTCGCCGACCGCGGTCAGTTGGTCCAGGCCCTGGAAGCGCGGGCCGTGGAACATCCAGCGGCGCGAGTACAGCTCCGCCGCGGTCAGCTCGGGCTTCTCCTCCAGCGCCGCGGGAAAGGTCCAGGGCGCGGGAGGCGTGAACCGGGCCTGCTCCGGGGCGAGTTCGACCACGGCCCGGGCGTAGGGGCCGAGCGAGGCGGTGACCCGGTCCGGGCCCTCGGGGGTGATCCGTACGGGGATGTCGACAGCCGGAGTGGCGGTGATCCACTGGTGCAGCCGTACGTCGCGGACGGCCACCGCGCGCCGGCCGGGCGCGGCCCGCTCGGCGAACTCCATGAGGTGGGCGATCACGGTGGTGCCCGGGACCACGGGCCAGCGGTCGGCGGGGTCGGCCTGGGCCGGCTGCCGGAAGAAGCAGTGGTCCAGGAGATACGGCATGGTGTCGACGGAGACGTGGAGGGTGGCTTCGAGGGGCTGGGGCTGGGGTTCGGGGGTGGCGGGCTCGGCCGTACGAAGGTCGGCTCCGTTTTTCGGGGGCGTGCCGCCCGTACGGGGGCCGGGTGGGGCCCCGTCGCGCGGCGCGCCGCGTCCGCGTCGTCCCGCCGTCACCACGTCCGAGGCGAGCGCCGTCGCGTCCCGCAGCAGTGCCGACAACTCCGCGCCCAGCAGACCCTGTTCCTCCAGGGCGCCGGCATCATGGGGCGCGATGTGTCGCGGCCGGGCCAGTACGGCGCTCAGCCGGTCGCGGGTCTCCGCGTCCAGGGAGACGTTCGCGCCGCCGAGGTCCAGCCGAACGGGGCGGCTCGGACGGCGTACCGTAGGGGCCGGTGTGCCGGTCGAGGTCGAGGCCCTGCCCAGCAGCGGGACGAGGTCCGGCGCGGCTCCGTCCGCCCACAACGCGCCGGCCACGCGGTGGAGTTGGGGCAGGCCCGAGCGGTGCGGGGAGTGCGCGGGGACCACGAGGTGGTCGCGGCCGTGCAGGGTGTCGTCGATGAGCGAGCCGAGCTGTCCCGCGCCGAGCTGGACGAACGCGCGGAAGCCCGCCGCGTACATCGTCTCCACCAGGGGCCGGAAGCGGACCGGCTCCAGCAGATGGCGGATGAACAGCTCGCGGATCGCGGCCGGTTCGTCCGGGTAGGGGGCGACGGTCGTCGCGGACCACAGGGGCAGCGCGGCCGGTTGCAGGGTGTAGGCCTCGGCGGCCTTCCTGATCGGGCCGAGGTAGGGCTCCAGCATCGGGGTGTGGAAGCCGGAGCGGAACGGCAGGATCCGCGAGATCACCCCCCGCGACCGGAACACCTCGACCAGCGCGGCGACGGCGGGCTCGGGGCCGCAGATCATCGACTGGTTGGGCGCGTTGTCGTGGGAGAGGACCACGTCCCCGCGGCCGTCCAGCTCGGTCAGTACCACCTCGGCGGGGGCGCCGATCGCGGCGAAGGCCAGCCCGGGGACGCTCAGCGCGTCGGGGTCGAAACCGGCGAGGAAGGCGTCGACCTCGTCCGGAGGGTGGATTCCGGCGGCGGCCATCGCGGTCCACTCGCCAAGGCTGTGCCCGGCCAGCGCGTCCGGGACGACGCCGAGGCGGCGCAGCGCGGTGTCGAGGAGCCGGCCGAGCTCGAAGACGCCGGTGCCCTGCCTGCCCACGTCACCCACGGTGGCGTCGGTGACGGCACGCGACCAGGGCAGCGCGAAGTGCCGTGCGACGTCCCCGGAGTTGGGCGCGAACTCGGCCTCCAGGCCGGGGAAGACGAAAGCGAGCCTGCCGCCGCCGGGGCCCAGCAGGGGACGCGGCACGAACCACACGTCGTTCCGGCCGCGCCATCCCTTCCCCTTGGCGACCGCCTTGCGGGCCAGCGCCAGCCGCTTGGCCGTCGGCCCGACGACGGCGAGCCGCACCGGATCGGCGGCGGGGGCGCGTTCGTCGAGACCGGCGGCGATGATCGCGGAGTCGGAGCGGTCAAGGAGCGCGGCCATCGCCTCGGGCGTCGGCGCGGTCAGCCGCAGCACCGGCTCCGGCTCGTACACCTCGGCCGCCCGCCGCGCGACCGTGACCTCTTCGAGCACGACGTGCGCGTTGATGCCGCCGAACCCGAAGGCGTTGACGGCGGCCCGGCGCACCGGCTGCCGGTCGTCGGTCCGCCAGGGCCGGGCGGCGCCGATGGGGGTGAACCGGGTGCGGGCGAGCGCCGGATGCGGGTCGTCGCAGTGCAGGGTCGGCGGGAGCACCTGGTGATGGACGGCGAGCGCGGCCTTGATCAGCCCGGCGACACCCGCAGCGGGCATGGTGTGGCCGATCATCGACTTCACCGAGCCGATGACGGCGTCCGGCACGCCTTGGGAGGTGTCCGTCGACGGTGGCCCGAACACCTCCGCGAGCGTGGTGAGTTCGGTGCCGTCGCCCGCCGGGGTGGCGGTGCCGTGTGCCTCCAGGAGGCCGATCGAGCCGGGGGCGGACGGGTCGAGCCCGGCGGCCTCCCAGGCCTGGCGGACCGCGCGGACCTGGCCGCCGGAGTCGGGCGCCATCAGACTGGTCGTACGTCCGTCGGAGGCGACGCCGGTGCCGGTGATCGCGGCGTAGATCCGGTCGCCGTCCCGCTCGGCGTCGGCGAGCCGCTTGAGCACGACGATGCCGGTGCCCTCACCGATCAGCACGCCGTCCGCGCCCCGGTCGAACGGCCGGATGCGCTCGCTCGGGGAGAGCGCGCCGAGCTGGCTGAACACGCTCCAGAAGGTGATGTCGTGGCAGTGGTGCACCCCGCCCGCCAGCATCACGTCACAGCGCCCGCTGCCGAGTTCGCGCACGGCGTGGTCGACGGCGATGAGGGAGGAGGCGCACGCGGCGTCCACGGTGTAGGCGGGCCCGCGCAGGTCGAGCCGGCCCGCCAGCCGGGACGCGGCGAGGTTGGGCACAAGGCCGATCGAGGACTCCGGTGCCTCGGGCCCCAGCCGGTCGGTGAACGCCTCGCGGACCGCCTCCAGTTGGTCGGCGCCGAGGTCCGGCAGCAGCTCGCCCAGGGTGCGCACGAGCTGGCTCGCGGTCCGCACCCGCTGGTCGAGCCGGACCAGGCCGGGGGTGAGATAGCCGCCCCGGCCGAGCACCACACCGACCCGGTGCCGGTCGGCGGGCAGCCGGTCCGGG
>NZ_JBEYFS010000384.1:0-6572 GCF_040634475.1 Streptomyces sp. NPDC007095 | reverse complement strand
GCGGCGCCTCCCGCGCGCTGACGCGCGCCCGGCGGTACCGGCATGGCTGCCGCAGCCGCCCCGGCCACCGCCGAGGCGGTCGCGGCAAACGCGGTCGCGGCCGTGCCCGACAGTTCGGATCCCCCGGACGGCGCCCCGGCCACCGGGTTCACTCCTGCCTCCGGCCCGGCTCCTCCGTCGCCGGTCCAGGGCGCGGTCACGCCCTCCAACAGCCCTGAGGCGTCGGGCCGTTCGCCGCCCGCTCCACCGGCGGCCCCGGCCCCGGCCGCACCCATGCCCGGCATCATCGGCATCATCGGCATCCCGGCACCCACGCCACCGGCCTCGCCCGCCGCCGCCTCGGAGGCCGGCTGCGATCCCGACTCCGGTGCCTGAGCCAGGCCACCGACCGGATCGACCGACTGCCCCACATCCAGCCCGGACAGACCCGGACCACCCGCCGCCGCACCCGCCACCGGATTCACCTCCGGCAGCGCACCGAGTTCCTCACCACCGGTCCAGGGTGCCACCTCGCCGCCCAACAACCCGGAGGCGTCCGGGCGTTCGGCACCCGCCCCCGCGCCTCCGGCCGCCCCGGCGCCCATACCCGGAGCCATCGGCATCATCGGCATCCCGGCACCCGCACCACCTGCCTCGCCCGCCGCCGATGCCTCGGAGGCCGGCGACGACCCCAATTCCGGTGCCTGAGCCAGGCCACCGGCCGGATCGACCGACTGCCCCACATCCAGCCCGGACAGACCCGGACCACCCGCCGCCGCACCCGCCACCGGATTCACCTCCGGCAGCCCGGCCAGGCTCGCGCCGCCGCTCCAGGGCTTGATCTCACCACCCAACAACCCCGAGGAGTCGGGGCGTTCCGCACCCGTCCCCTGCCCCCCGGCGCCGGCGCCCATGCCCGGAGACATCGGCATCATCGGCATCCCGGCACCGCCACCGGCCGCGCCCGCCGCCGACGTATCGGGCAGGCCCGGCGTGGAGACGAGGTTGGAGGACGGCATCGCGGTGCCGAGGCCGGGCGCGCCGCCCACGAGGTCGCTCGGCAGCGCGTTCGGCGCTCCGATCGCCCCGATGTCCGGGGCACCGGCCCCGCCGGCTTGCGGAAGAGTGGTCCCCGCGCCGCCGGTACCCAACTCCGGTATCCGGGCACCGCCGGTCCAGGCCGTGACCGGCTCGGCCAGGCCCTGGCCCGCTGCCGAGGAACCGGTGTTCCCCGTCGACGGCGCGGCCACGGAGCCGAACCCGGGCAGGGGGACACCGCTGCCCGCGCCGGTGCCCGTGGCCGGATTGAGGATGTCGTTCAAACCGCTGCCCGCCGTGCCGGGGAACGGCTCGATCGTGCCGGCCCCGGTACCACCCCCCGCACCGGCGCCCGTTCCCGCACCACCGGTCCCGGTCTGCAGGTCGGGCGTCGTGGCGCCCCCGGTGAACGGGTCCACCGCACCGCCCGAACCACCGGAACCGCCCTGCCCCGTACCGGGGTCGTTCAGGTTCGGCAGTGCCGGTCCGCTGCCCCCGGCTCCGAGGTTGCCTGTCGAGGCTCCGCCAGGGAACGGCGACACCGCGCCGGTGCCTCCCAGGTCCCCCGTACCACCACCAGTCCCGCCTCCGCCTCCGGTGTTCAACGAGCTTAGGTCGGGCGCGCCCGCACCGCCGCCTCCGCCACCCCCCGCGGTGCTCAGGTCGGGGCCTCCGCTGCCGCCGCCCCCCGCGGTACTCAGATCGGGGCCTCCGCTGCCGCCGCCCGCGGTACTCAGGTCGGGACCACCGGAACCACCGGAACCGCCGGAGCCACCGGAACCACCGCCCGTGCTGCCGGGGTCCTTGGTCGGTGGGGTGACCGGCTTGGGCTGCACACGGCCGAGGGTCTGGGTCACCTGCGCGTAGTTGGTGGCGAGCTTCTTCAACTCGGCCCGCATGTCGTCCGTCATCATCTGCACGAGTTCGGGCTTCTGGCTGATCGGCATCAGGCCGTTGGCCATGGGCTGGACGCCGAGCTGGGCGGCCTGGTTGGCGTACCAGGCGTCGATGGCGTGGATGTTGGCCTGGGCGACGGTCAGCGCGTTGGCGCTCCAGACGAGGTTCTGGGCAACCGAACTGCCGGTGGACCCACCGCCGAGGGCTTCGGCGTTCGAGGCCACCTGCTTGGAGAACGTGGTCATCGTCTCCATGAAGGTGTCCGCCGCGCCGCCCTGCCAGGGCGCGCCGTTGCCTCCGGCCAGGGCTTTGGACTGGTCTGCCAGACTCTTGGCTACCATCGCCATGACTTCCTGGATGTACTGGAAGTCGTTCGCCGCCTGCATCAGGGTCTCTGGGGAGGACACGGACGACGCGCGGGCGCCGCCGCCCTCACCGGGCACCAGGGCGGAGCCGCCCGTGATGGCCGCCATGATCTGCTTCCAGTCCCAGCTGTCGTAGTCGGACGGGGAGCCCTGGACGGTCGGGTCGGCATAGATGCCGCTGCCGTCCTCATGGAATCCGCCCTGGTTGTAGTCCGCCATAAGCCTGCGCTCTCGTCTGGAGCCTCGGCCTCCGGCACGCGAACACGACGACGGCGGAAGGACCGAGCGCTGAATACGTCCATGCCTGAGCCGCTGTTGGCGGCACCGGGTCGCGGTGCCGCCAACAGCGGCGAGTACAACGGTTATTGACCGGACCCGTTCCCTGAACCGTTGCCGGAACCGGAACCGTTACCGTTGCCGGAACCGGAACCGTTGCCGGAACCGTTGCCGGAACCGGAACCGGAACCGTTACCGTTACCGGAACCGTTACCGTTGCCGGAACCGCCAGTGTTGCCCCCGCCGCCCGTGCCGGTGGAATTGACGGTTGCACCGCTGTCGTTTCCCAGCTTCTGGAAGTCCGCCAGGGGGTCGCTCAGCGCCTCCTGGAGGTCGCTGGTCTTGATCTTGGAGAGTTGGGCGGCCGAGCTGTACTTCTTGCTCACCGCCTGCATCCCGTTGCTGATGTCCTGCAGTCCCTCCGCGAGGTCGGAGAGGGTGTTGTAGTACCGCTGCTGGAGGCCACCGCCGCCGTTGGGGCCCGAGGTGTTGGACCGCAGTTGGTAGGCGTCGTAGAAGGCGCCCGGGTGTACTGCGGCCGCCGAACCGGACGCCATCCGGTTGCGTGCCTCGATGACGTGCGGCACGAGGCTGGCAACGTTCTTGGCGAACTGGTCCATGGACGCCGTGTGCACGACCTCCTTGCCCGAGCCGCCCCCACCACCCTTGGGTACGGGAGGCGGGTCCGGGACGCTGCCGGACACCGGGCCGGTGACCACGGCCGGCCGGTGGACGCTCGTGGGGTCCCAGGCCTGCGGCGGTCCGGGGTCCGGTGTGGACTGGGGCGTGCCGCCGGGCCCGTCGGGACGGGCTGGGATGGCTGCCACGACTAACCGCCCCAGGTCTTCATGCCGAACGCGTGAGCCTGCAGGTACTCCTCACGGCACTGGTCGGCTGCCTTCTGGGCCGCCGCGGCCTGCGTCTGCATGTCCGCGACGGTCTGGTTCCAGTTCAGCTTGTGCTGGTCGAACAGGTCCTTGACGTCGCTGATCCAGCCGGTCAGCGCCTGGGTGTTGCCGGAGCCGAACTGCTGGTTGAGCTCGTTGATCTCCGACTGTACAGTGCTCAACTGGGTGAGCGTCTCGTTGAACGCCCCCCAGTCGACCGCATAGGTCTCAGCCATCTTTCTATCTCCTTGGTGGTTGGGACACAGCGCCCCGGTGACCGGGGGTACCTGGCGCTGCGCGAAAGTCGAGGGGACGCGCCGGTCAGAAACCCTTGAGCGTGACAGGCAGGGCGAGCGAGGAGCTCAACTGTCCCGCGGTGTTCGAGGTCGACTGGTGTGCCTGGGTCTGCACGTTCCCGGTCCCGATGATGCGCTGGTGCATCTCGTCGAGAACCGCGCCGACCTTGGCGTAGTTGGCCATCCACGCTTCGAGGGCACTGTGGAACTTGGCACCTGCTTCGCCCTTCCAGCCCTGCTCTGCGCGGGTCGCCAATTCCCTCATGCGCTGAAAGGACGCACGGTGGTTCTCCAGAGTCTGCAGGTGGACCTGTGCAGACTGCTGCATTCCGGCTAGGTCTACGGCCTCGATGTTCGACGCCATACGGAGTCCTCCAGTAGGTTTCAGGAGTGTCGCGGGGCGAGTTGCCCGCGTGTTTCCATCTTGTTCGCCGACCGGGCCCGAGCACAGTTTCCCGGGCCCGGCCTGCCCGGTGTGACAGCCTCTCTGCCCGTGCGCTCCAGCGGCCGCGTCGGCCTGCGCCGGTCCTTCCCGCGCACCGGACACACGCCCGCACAAGGGCCGAGACGACCCCGGCTAGGCGACCGGCAGCCTTTCCGTGGCGTCGTCCCAGGTGTCCTCGTGGAGCAGATCGAGCAGGCCCGAGACGTCGGCGCCCTGGACGACGCGTGAGACGGCCAGGTCGGCCAGCCGGTCGGCGAACGCGTGCGCGTCGAACGCACCGCGCACCGCGGGAGTCCGGGTGAAGTGCGCGGCGAGGGCCTGCAGCACCCCGTCCCCGGCCTCCAGCCCGGTCGCGGTCAGCCGTCGCACGGCCAGCAGAGCCAACTCCTCCGGCAGGTACGGCGCGAAGTCGGCCCGCACCGGGAAACCACCGGCCAGGTCGGCTCCCGGCGCGGCGCCCAGCAGGGCGCCCAACGGCCCGGGGGCTCCGGACAGGACGAGTACGACGTCGTCCCGTCGCGCGGCCGTCTCCCGTACCGCGGCGACCAGGGCCGTGCGCTCCGGGAGCATCCGGGCTTCGAAGAGCTCGTCGAGTTCCAGTACGAGTGCGCCGCCCGCCGCCTCGTCGAACGCGGTCAGTACGTTGGCCTCCGCCTGGCCGGGCCAGCGGGCCGGCGTCGCGGACAGCAGCACCCGGTGCACCGTGCCGGTGGGCAGCACGCCGAGTTCGGCGAGGGCCTTCGCGTACAGCACCGCCACCGCGTCACGACCGCTGCCCTCCGGGCCGGCGAACACCAGGTTGGCCCGTCCGGCCAGCGGTTCGCCACGGCGGCGCAGCGGCACCAGTGCGGCCAGGCGGTCCCGGAGCGCTTGGCGTACGCCGTCCAGGCCGACGAGGGCGTTGATACGGGCGACGCTGCGGCCGGCCGCCGCAGCGGGCGGGGCTGCGCCCGGCGCCGCTCCACCGGCCGGAGCGGCAGGGGCGTTCTCGTCCGAACGGGCGGGGGCCTCGGGGACGGTCTCCACATCGTCCTCGGTGAGCCGGCTCAGTTCCGAGTCGCTGCCCGGCGGGGAGACTGCCAGCCGCGACGCCTGTCTGTTGATCATCGTTTCGAAGACCTGGCGGGCGACTCGGCCGTTGCCGAACGTGGGTCCCTTGGGGGTGCGTTCGAAGTAGCGGCCCACCGCTTCCAGAGCCCCGTCGGTGAGTTCGTAGTAATGCTTGGCGCACAGGCCCTGCACGATGGTGACCAGTTCCTCGACCGTGTAGTTGGGGAACTCCACCGTGCGCGAGAAGCGGGAGGCCATGCCGGGGTTGGAGGCGAGGAACTGGTCCATCTGCTCCGAGTAGCCCGCGACGATCACCACGATCTCGTCGCGGTGGTCCTCCATGAGCTTCATGAGGGCCTCGACGGCTTCCTGACCGAAGTCCGGGCCGGTTCCCTTGGACTGGTTGGTCAGGGTGTACGCCTCGTCGATGAACAGCACTCCGCCGAGGCCTCGGTTGAAGACCTCCGTGGTCTTGATGGCTGTGCCGCCGATGATCTGTGCGACCAGGTCGGCGCGGGACACCTCCACGAGGTGTCCCTGGGTGAGGATGCCGAGTTCGGCGAGGACGGCGCCGTAGAGGCGGGCCACCGTGGTCTTGCCGGTGCCGGGCGGACCGGCGAACACCAGATGCCTGCTCATCGGCGGCATGGGCAGGCCCATCTCCTCACGCCGTCGGGCCATCTTGTTCAGGTTGATGAGGGCGGTGACCTCCTGCTTGACGCTCTCCAACCCGACGAGGGCGTCCATTTCGGCCAGCGGGCCGGACCCGACATGGCGTGCGGTGGGCCGCCCGTCCTTGCCGGAACGGGCGTTTGCGGTGTCCGACCACCGGTGTCCGGCATCCGGTTCCGCGGTCCCGCCGTCCTCCGCCCCGGTCACGTTCACGGCGTCGAGTCGTGAGTTGGGGCGCAGCTGATGGAGTGCCTGGCCGCCGTTGTCCCGTATCTCGCAGTCATGGATCCGCACCGCCTCCTCGGTGTTGGTGCGGATGCCGTCCCCGGCGTTGTCGAAGACCACGCAGTGGGCGAGATCGGCGCGGCCGGTGGCTTGGATGTGCACGCCGTGGCCGTGGGCGCCGTGGACCCGGCAGCCGACGGCCGTGAGGTCGCCGCCGCCCGCGACCCGGATGCCGTCCGCGTCCGAGGCGGTGACCTCGGTGTCCTTCAGCTCCGCCTTCGCGTCGGCGCCGACGAGCACTCCGCAGTCCCGCAGGACGCACGCCTCGGCGACGGCGGTGGCCCCGGGCACCGCGAAGGCCGATGTGTACGGCTATGTCTCCGAGTTGCTCGCCAAGGCCACCGACAAGGGAGCCCTGGACAAGGAGATGACCGCCACCGAC
>NZ_JBEYFS010000383.1:0-6580 GCF_040634475.1 Streptomyces sp. NPDC007095 | reverse complement strand
CGCGACCATGGCCTTGATCCTCTCGGCCTCGGTCGGCGTACGGCCGGTCGTCGGGTCCGGTGTGACATCGCCGACGCTGAAGATCCCGAACTGCAAGGTTCCTCCGTTTATCAGGTGATTGAGTGGTTCTCGAACGGTAGGAGTCCACCGCATGGCTGGGATGACTCTGTGCGCACGGGAAGTAGTCCCACAGCGTTCTTTCCTCCCACCCTGGTCATTCGGAGCGCAGGTTCTGAACCGCAAGCCGTGCCTTGCGGCACGAGAAGGCTGCTAGCCGACTGGGTTGACTCACTCGCGGCGCGTCAAGGCGATGTCATCGCAGCCGGGTGGGTCGGCGGCCCGTTCGCCGACCTCGCCGCAGCAGCGGCCCGCGCCTGGCTCCCGTGGAACTCCGTCAGTGCAAACAGCATCCAGTCCGGCATGACGTTCGACGCCGTGGCGGCCGGGACAGCCGAGAGCCACCCCGGTCGACCTCAGGTGATGTGCCGCAGCAGCGCGGCGACCGCCGGGGATGCCTCGCCAGGGGGTCGTACCACCATGACCTTCCAGTTCGGTGCGTGCCGGTCGAACCAGTACTGGGGCACTGGGGCAGATCTGGGAAGCGGTCCGCGATCGACTTCGGCATGATGCAGACGCCCAGGTCGTTGCGGACCAGTTCGGCTGCCGCGACGATGTCGTTCACCTCGATCGTCGGGCTGCGGTCGATGCCTGCGGCCCGGAAGGCTCGGTCGACCGAGTAGCGGATGGCCCAGCCGGGTGTGAAGTCCACCAGGTGCAGCTGGGCGACGTCGGCGAGCCGGGCCTCGCCGTTCGGCGTCGTTCGGCGAGCACCCGCCGGAACGACGCCAACAGCACCATGTCCTCGCGGGACAGCAGCCGGGTCGCCGGCCCGCGCTGCTGCCGGCGGTCGAGCGCGACGACGGCCAGGTTCACCGTGCCCTCGCGCAGTGCCTGCCGGATGCCGGCGACCACCGCAGCTGTACGACCACGCCCGGATGCTCCGCGCGCAGCGCGGCCAGGGCGTGGTGGAGCCCTGCCCATACCCTTTGCATCGTGCCGACCGTCACCCGCCCGCTCAGCCGCCCCTGTACGGCGTCGACGGCCTCCCGTGCCAGTTCGGCGGCCCGGAGTGCCGCGCGTGCGGCGGGGACGAACGCCTCGCCGGTCGGGGTGGGGTGACGCGGTGCGTGGTGCGGTCGAACAAGGGCGCACCCGGTTCCCGTTCGAGGGCGCGGACCGTGCTGGAGACGGCGGACCGGACCACGTGCAGCCGCCTTGCCGCTGCCGTGAAACCGCCCGCGTCCGCCACCGAGACGACGACCTCCATCTGCCGCAGCTCCACCATCCGCTCCCGGTCAAGCAGCGCTCCGTCTGGTGCGAAGGCGACGGTCTTCGATCTTCGCCGCATCGTATGCGGACGCGGGGCGTCGTGCGGCTGCCGGCTTATGCCCCTCCTGGTACCCGCTCACATACGTCGGGGCGGCAGGCCGAGGCCCTTCTTCAGGCGCGGACCAGTGGTGTGTCGACCAGATGCTCGGCCAGGAACCACGCCTGCCGCTCACCGGTCCGGATCACTTGTGACACCAGCAGGTCGATGGTGCCGTCGTCACCGCACTCGGCTGTCCGGGCGGTGGCGTCGTGGGCGTCGATGAGGATGGTCTCGTGGGCCTCCAACAGCCTTGACAGCATGGCCGGCACCTCCTCCACCCCGTCCGGGGGCCGCGGGATCGACGTGATCTCGGCGACGTGCCGGGGGTCTCCCACCGCTACGCCGCCCAGGGACTGGACGCGTTCGGCGATGGTGTCGATGATTTCGAGCTGTTCCCCCGCGTGCTTGTCCAGGACCAGGTGGAGTTGGTAGAAGGTCGCGCCGCGCATCAGCCAGTGGTGCTTCTTGTAGAGGCCGTAGAGGATCTGCGTGTCCGCGAGAACCTTGTTCAGGCGTTGGCAGGAGTACATCCGCGCCTCGTAGGACAGGGCGACCGGGAACTGCTTGACGGTCCCGAACTCCTGGATCACCTCGCCCTTCTGGTGCAGCCAGGGCTGGCTGCTGTGTGCGGATGGGGAGTTGGTGGTCATGGGCTGCCTCCTGCGGTGCCGTGTTGTACGTACCCCGATGACGCTAGGTGCCCGGTTGGGGGCGTCTTGACCGGCAGTGCATGCGGTGGTGCCCGCCAGCGCACTGTGCTCGGTGCTTGTCCCCGGCGTTCGCTCTCGGGCAAGCCTCCGTGCGCTGGCGGACTCGGGCAGTTGTCCGGCCGCTCTAGCGTCAGCGGGACAGTCCATGCCCGGAGAGCCGGTGGAACGAGGAGAGGCATGAGCGCGAACGAGCAGGCTGATGTGGTGGTCGTCGGGCTGGGGCCGGGCGGTGAGTATGTCGCGGGCACGCTGGCCGAAGCGGGTCTGAACGTCGTGGGGATCGAGGCGGAACTCGTCGGAGGTGAGTGTCCGTACTGGGCATGTGTGCCCAGCAAGATGATGATCCGGGCCGGGAACCTGCTCGCCGAGGCGGGCCGGGTCCCCGCTCTCGCCGGCGAGGTGGTCGTGACTCCGGACTGGACCAGGGTCGCCGGACGGATCCGCGACGAGGCCACCGACGACTGGAACGACCAGGTGGCCGCGGACCGCTTCGCGGCGAAGGGCGGTCGGCTCGTCCGGGGAACGGGTCGCCTCGCCGGGCGGCGCCGTGTGACGGTCGGTGACCGCACGTTCGAGGCTCGGCGCGGCGTCGTGCTGGCCACTGGTACCCGGCCCCGGATCCCACCGGTGCCAGGTCTGGAAGGAACGCCGTACTGGACCAACCGGGACGCGATGGGGGCCAAGGAACTGCCCGCGTCCATGGTCGTGCTCGGTGGGGGTGCCATCGGCGTCGAACTCGCCCAGGTCTTCGCCCGCTTCAAGTGCGCGGTCACAGTGATCGAGGGGCAGGATCGGCTGCTGTCGCAGGAGGAACCGGAATCAGGGGAATTGGCCGCGCAGGTGCTGCGCGCGGACGGTGTCACCGTTCTCACGGGTGCCCGGGCGCGCCAGGTCAGCCATGACGGCACCGCGTTCACCGTCCGCCTCGAAGGCGATGAGCAACTGCTGAGCAGTGAACGGCTACTGGTCGCCACCGGACGCCAGGCCGACCTGACCCCGCTGGCGGTCGACTCGGTGGGGCTCGATCCGACGGCGGGAACCGTGCCGACGGACGGGCAGATGCGGGCCGGGGAGGGGTTGTGGGCGGTCGGCGACATCACCGGCCGGGGTGCCTTCACCCATGTGTCGATGTACCAGGCGGAGATCGCCGTCCGGGACATCCTCGGCCGGCCCGGTCCCGACGCCGACTACCGGGCGCTGCCCCGCGTCACCTTCACCGATCCGGAGGTCGGGGCAGTAGGGCTGACGGAACGTCAGGCACGCGAGCAGGGGCTGGTGGTGCGCACCAGCGTGGTGACCATCGCTTCCTCCACGCGCGGCTGGATCCACGGGCCGGGCAACGAGGGGTTCATCAAGCTCGTCGAGGACACCGACCGGGGCGTGCTGATCGGCGCGACCTCGGCGGGGCCGGTGGGCGGCGAGGTGTTGTACGGGCTGAACGTGGCTGTCCATGCCGAGGTACCCGTCGAACGCCTTCAGCACATGATCTACACCTATCCCACCTTTCACCGGACGATCGAGGCGGCCCTGGGAGCCCTCCGCTGAACCGCGCCCCGATCATGCAGGCGGACCCGGGTGCCAGACGGTGGCGCACCATGGTGGGCCGCAACCCCGGCGAGCCGCACCGGTCCGCCACCTCGCTGGAGCTCTTCTTCGACCTGTGCTTCGTCGTCGCGGTGGCGCAGGCGTCCACGAGCCTGCGCGGGGCGCTGGAGGCAGGGGACTACGCCGGCGGCTCGCTGCGTTTCGCGCTGGTCTTCTTCACCATCTGGTGGGCGTGGATGAACTTCACGTGGCTCGCTTCCGCCTACGACCCGGACGACGTGCCCTACCGGTTGACGGTGCTGGTGCAGATCACGGGCTCTCTCGTCCTGGCCGCCGGAGTCGGCCGGGCGTTCCAGGAGGGCGATCTGCGGGTCGTCACCCTGGGGTACGTGCTGCTGCGCACGGGTCTGGCCGCGCTGTGGCTGCGTGCCGCATGGTCGGACGCCGGTCGGCGGCGCACTGCTCTTCGCTTCGCCACCGGGGTGATGGTCTGTCAGGTCGGCTGGATCGGACTGCTCTTCGTCCCGGACTCGGCTCGTCTGACGGGCATCATGGTGATGATCGTTGCCGAACTCTCCGTCCCCGTGTGGGCCCAGGCTGCCGGGATGACACCGTGGCATCCGCACCACATCGCCGAGCGCTACGAACTCTTCACCCTCATCGTGCTCGGGGAGTCCGTCGCGGCCGCCACCGCAGCGGTCCGCGGCGCCTTCGACCGGCATCACGACGCCGGTGCGCTGTACGCGTTGGCGGCAGGCGGCCTGCTCATGGTCTTTGCCATGTGGTGGCTGTACTTCGCTTGGCCGGCGCACACCTTCCTCGCCACGACGCACCAGGCGCACCGAAAGAGATTCACCTGGGCCTACGGCCACTACCTGATCTTCGCGGCGGCGGCCGCCGAGGGAGCCGGCCTCGCGGTGTACGCGGGCCACATCACAGGTCGCACCCATGTCTCGCCACTGGTGGCAGGTGCCGCGGTCACCATTCCGGCGGCGATCTTCCTCATCAGCGTGTGGGCCGTACATGTCCGCCCTCACCAGATGCGTCGGGTCGAACAGCTTCCGTTTCCCGCTGCCGTCCTCCTCATCGTGACGGCCGCTCTCTCACCGGCACCGGCGCTCGCCGCCGGTCTGGTGCTGGCGGTTCTGGTCGTCGTGGTGACGGTGGCCCGTAGGTCCCGGCGAGTGCGGGAGAGGCCATGAACAAGCCGCGCGTGGAGAAGGTGTTCGTCGGTCACCAGGCGCCGGGACCGGACCGGCGCCCCCGTCCATCCCTTCGATTCCACGAGCGAGCACTCATGCCAGAACTGACAGACATCACACATCACACCGCCGAACTCAACGGGATCAAGCAGCACTGGGTCAGCGCCGGGCAGGGACCGCCGGTCTACCTTCTGCACGGCTTCCCCGAGACCTGGTACGGCTGGCGGAAGCAGATACCGGTGCTGGCCGAGCGGTTCACCGTGATCGCGCCGGACCTTCGCGGCTACGGCGACACGGAGAAGCCCCACACCGGCTACGACAAGCGGACCATGGCCAACGACGTCATCGCATTGATGGACCATCTCGGCCATGAGCGGATCGCGTTGATCGGCCATGACCGCGGGGCACGCGTCGGCACCCGGTTCGCCAAGGACCACCGTGCCCGGATCGACCGGTTCGTGGCCATGGACAACATCCCCACCCGCGTCATCGCCGAGACCTACGACGTGAACCTCGCCCGGCAGGGGTACTGGTTCTTCACTTTCCTCGGCGTGCCCGACCTACCCGAGGCGTTGATCGCCGGGCGTGAGGAGATCTGGCTCACCCATTTCTACCGGAGCTGGTCGTACAACCCGGACATGCTCACTCCGGAGGAGATCGCAGTCTATGTGCGCGCCTACCAGCAGCCGGGGGCAGTGCGGGGATCTTGCATGGACTACCGTGCGGCGTCCCAGGACGTCGCCCAGGACCGCGAGGACGCCGACCAACTCATCGACTGCCCGGTGCTGACCATGTGGGGCGAGGACTTCAGCGCCGTCGGACAGGCCTACGACGTCCTGGACGTCTGGAAGGGGCTGGCCCGGAACATCCGCGGTGTGCCCATTCCCCAGTGCGGACACCTCTGCCAGGAGGAACGCCCCGACGTCGTCAACGGAGCACTCCTCGACTTCCTGGCGGACTGGAACGGCTGATCCGACCGGTCCACCTGGGCACGGCGAGCGCAGGACGGGGGTCGACGCAGGATTGGGGCCGGGTCCGGCCGGGCACCGGCCCTCGTCCTGCGCTCGCCGTCCCCTCAGTAGGTCTCGGAATCGGGGATCAGATGTATCGCGGCCTCCTCGGCCGATGCCCCGGCGCCGTCCAGGCCCATGTCTGAAGCGATCAGGTCGGATTCGGTGTTCCCATGGCTGTCCTCGTCCGGCGCGACCAGCCGTCCGGCGCGCTCGTCTCCGACCTGGTAGTCGATGAGCTCGCCGTCTGTGTCCCAGGTGTCCCCGATACCGGCGCCCTCCGGGACGCCGATGTCCGGCAACTCCTCGGAGAGACGCTCGTCCAGGCTCTCCCTCCGCCGCTGCTCCGACGCCGTGACGCCGGTGTGCTCCACACCCCAGGGCGTCTCCGGGGGCGAGTAGCCCTCGTCCAGAGCCTGGTCGCGCTGGGGGCTCGTTCGTCCGATCTGCGCTTCGACCGAGGTGGTCACGACAGGGTCTTGGCCATCACGAGAGATCCGCGCGCAGTGCTCTCTCAGGCAACATCTCGTGCATTTCTCGACACGGTGCTCCCATTTGCAGGCTTTACGGTCATTCACGCGGTATCCGCCCCTAGGTCCTGTCGTCAAATTCCCGTCGTCGCCCGGAGGGCGGCTCCGCGGCGTCAGGTGCGTGCTCTCGGCGTGCCGGGCCCTGACCCTCGTA
>NZ_JBEYFS010000382.1:0-6619 GCF_040634475.1 Streptomyces sp. NPDC007095 | reverse complement strand
GCCGCCGGATCTGCGGATCGCCCATGTAGAAGTCGTACGTCACGAGCTTCTCGGCCTCCGGATCCCGCCGCCACAGCCCGTTCGGACCCCGGTAGCCGGGGATCCCGGAATCGCAAGGCATTGGTGGATGCAACCTTCTTGGCGGCGCCTCGCACCTGATCGACCGTGTTGGTAACTGGCCTACGGTCAGGCGACTTCGGGTGCTCAGGGGGTCCGGTGCAAATTGCCCGATGGGCAGAACTCGCAATTGCTAGCATCGGGCGGCTGATCCGCCGGGGTCAGCGCATGAGGAGGTAGTGGACGATGCGTTCACGAAGACGCAGACCCCAGATATTCCGGGCTGTCGTCGGCATTCTGACGGCAGCTTTATTGGGCGCGGCATCGGTGGGGCCGGCACAGGCCGCGGCAAACGATGGACGGCTGAAGCTCGGCGTTCTCTCGTTCAGCCCGTCGAGTGTTGACGCCACGGCCGAGGGCGCGACCGCGACGCTCGACTGGACCGTGACGAACGGCAACGCGAGCGCCGCCACCGTGTCGGGCGACGTTTACATCCGGCAGATCACCGCAGGGGGCAGCGCCGTAGGATCCGCCTACGACATCAGCTACTCATTGCGGCCGGACGGCTCCACGATGACCAGCTCCGTGTCCGGGAACGCCCAGTCATCCACATACAGTTACGACTTCAGTGTGCCGCAGTACGCGGCGGGGCCCAGCGCGACCTGGGCGGTCGTCAGGGTCACTGCCTCGGACGACCAGGGAAACACCCTGACGGTCGACAAAGGCCGGCTCTCGGAGTTCGCGAGCACTGTCACGGCCAAGGAGTTGGTCGACTCGGCCGGACCGACTTACGAGTGGATCTCCGTGCCGCCTGACCAGCCGACGTATCTCTACAACGCGGCCAAGCCCGTCACCGTGGCGTACGACATCGAGGTCGTCGATCCCGAGTCCGGCTTCTACAAGGGTGAGGTCACCGTCGCCGGGCCGGGTGGGCAGACGGCATCCGGCAAGCTCAAGGTGGTGACGGCCGGCGATGGCACCACCTCCTGCGGTCCGAACACTGGTAGCTGGGGCATCAACGACATGATCTGCGGCGTCTCGGTCACCATCCCGGCCGGAGCCGCAGCTGGTACGTGGGCCGTCTCACGGATCAGGCTGACCGACAACGCGGGAAACACATCCGTCCACCGAAACCTGAACCTCGCGCCTGTTCAGGTCACTCAGAACGGGACCCTGCAGGCCAGTGACTTCTCCATCACCCCGAAGGCGGTGAACAACTGGTCCGCGCCGCAGAAGCTCTCGATCACGATGCAGCCCAACGGCGTGCGCCAGGGGCTCGCTTCGGCCACCGTGTGGACGGACACAGGCTGCGGTGGATCGGTGACCCAGGCGCCTGTCATCAGCGCTGACGGCACGATCACGGTCACTGCCACCATGTTTCAGACCTACGACAAGGAGTGCACCATCACGGGCATAGCGCTCGTGGACGGTGCCGGTGACGTGGCGGCCTACGGTTCGTACTTCGATGAGCCGGACCTGAACCTGGTGGTCACTCAGATTCCGGACACCACACCCCCTGTGGCGACCTCCGCGTCGCTGAGCTTCACGACGGTCGCCGCCAGCGCCCTGCCCCGGAACGTCGAGCTGACGGCTGATGTGACCTCCTTCGCGGGAGTCAACGGGTACAGCCTCACCATCTACGATTCCACCGGCGATCCCGTCGGTGGGGGCTACGGCGGCCTCTTCGCGGTGACCGACGGGACCGTGCAGATAGTGGCCGGCCTGTCCCAAGGCCTGGCGCCCGGCGTCTACACCGTCGGCTTCACGCTGACCGACTCGGGCGGACTCCACGCGCAGTACGGATACCCCGGCAATGTGGGTTCCCCGGCGCCCAGCGGACCGTTGCAGATCACGGTCACTGACTCCTGAAACCGCGAGTCCGGAGGCGTGGCGGTCGGATAGTCCGCCACGCCTTTTCACGTTCGTGATGGTCCTGGGAGCACCGTCCAGGATCTGCACCGTGGCGACGAATGGAGCGTTCGGAGCACTCGCCGCAGGACCATATGGGAAGGTCGACGCAGCCATGGCGCTGGACGGCTCAACCGCCCGTCACCCATCGGATCACTGCGATCACACCCAACAGCACGGCGGGGCCCACCCACCACCACCCCATGATCCGTCGCACCGACGGCAGCAGCCACAGCACCGCCACCGCACCGGCAGCCCCGATGGTGAGGACGCACGAGAGAGCGATGCCGGCATACGCGTCGTCGTCCCAGGGCCCGGACGGACGGATGGTCAGTGCCGTCCAGCAGAAGTACGCAGCGACAAGGGTGAGCAGGATCAGTGGAACGGCGAGGACCAGGCGCAGGCAGCCGCGGTCGTCGTCCACGTGGGAAGGGCTGGTCATCAGCGCAGTGCGTTCCTTGCCTCGTCCAGATTGTTGGTAAAGCCACGCCCGTAGGCCTGGGCGTCGTCGGTCTGCCAGTACGGGCCACCGTTGTAACGCGCGGCGAGTTCCTGATACTGGGCCGGCGTCATCTCCTCCGCAGGCACGTTGGCGAACTCGCTCTCCGCCTTGAGTTGGGCCAGGTACTCCGAGGCGATGAAGATGTTCTGCGCAGGGTCCTGGAGAGAATCCTCCACCATGCTGCGTTGCTGGTCGGTGAGGTGGTCGGGGTCGTAGCCGAGGACCTCGGCGCCACGTCGCACCTGGATGGCAATGGGCCCCATGGACGTGTTGTCGGGATCGCCGCCGAGACGCCAGGGGAGGCTCTCGGGGGCGATCGGACTGAGTGGGGAGTCGGCCTGTTCGCGGATGGTGTCGGTGATGTCGTCCAGGATGCCGGGCTGTCCGCCGATCTCCTGCCAGGCGATACCGGCGACCATGTCCGGCGGGAGCCCCGAGTTCCGTGCCGCCGCCTTGATGATGTCCTTGTTCGCCGCGATCCAGTCGGCGTGCTCCTGGGCGTTGGAGGGCGGACTCCAGTAACTGTCCTTCGCTCCCGGGAGGTTGGCGACCTTGAGGCGGATGTCGCGCAGCGTCGGGGAGACGATGTCGCTCCCGGCGATGGGGTAGTAGTCCTGCTTGGGGCCGCTGCCGGGCAGATGGGTCAGCGGATTCGTGCGCGCCTCGGCTGCCTCTCGCCGCAAGTCGGCGATCGCCGAGACGATGTCGATGCGTTGGACGAAGCCCATGCGGAAGTCGGGCAGCAGGTCGTACGCCTGCTTGAGCTGGTGGACGCAGAGCTCCCGTGCCTCGTGCTCCGTGGTCTTCGCCAGATGGAAATCGCCGCCGGCGGCGTCGTGCAGCCGGTTCGCGTCGTCGCGGATGTCGTCGACATCCATGGTGAGTTCGGCGAAGAAGTCCATGACGCCGGTGGTGGACCGCATGTCCTCCCACTGGCGCATCGGCTCCGCCTCCTGGGCCTCACGGGTGATCGCCGTGCCCTTGGTGTGGATCAGATTTGCGAGGGACTGCTCGTTCGCCTTGCCGTTGGAGTAGTGCGCTTTGGCGACCTCCAGGGCGAACGCATAGTCGCTCAGGGCGCCGGCGGCCTTGTGGTAACCCTCGGCGAGCTGCGTGAGCAGTTTGCGCGCCTCGGTGAGCCGGGCTTCGTAGTGCTGGCTGCCTTCGCTCTTCCACTGGGTGTGCTTCTCGGCTCGCTCGGCGGACGGGTCGACCGCCACGAGCATGTCGTGCAGGCGCTTGAACTCGTCCGCGTTCCGCTCGACGAGGGGCGGGTTGCAGCCCTCCAGATATTCGACGTCCTTGCGGTGGCTGATTCCGCTGCTCATCGCGCCTCCGGAGCGACGTACTGGCCATAGCGCAAGATGTCGTCGAGGAAACGCTGTGCCGTGTCGTCGTCGATCTTCACGAAGTCGCTGCCGACTGTTCGCAGGCGAGTGGAGAGTGCCGCGAAGAGAGCGACCGCGTCCAGGTACTGGTCATCCGCGAATCCGGCGAACCGGGCCACCTGCTTGGCCACGTCCTCGTGTGTTCGAGGCTCCCGGGCCATGGTGGTGAGTTCGGCGTCAGGCCGGCCCTCCTGGAGGAAGCCCGCTATCTCGATCAGCAGATTCGCGTTGCCGTTGATCGAGTCGGTCTTGGCCATCAGACTCCCGGCGACTGGTGCGCCGGTGCCTCCGCTCGCGTCGGCCGGAAGCTGGTCGATCTGCATGCCCGTCGACCTGCGCGCCAGGGCGTCGGCCTTCAACTGGGCCCACTCCTCATCGAAAGACAACTCGGTTCCCCCTCCGGCTCGTTGTCTCGAACGCCTCATCGATCATGCCATTGAGGGAGGCTTTACCCAAACCTCGTCACTTCTTTGCGGAGTGACGTCATGTTGCTCCGCCCTGACGTGTTGTATGCGGGCGAGGTCCGTCGTCGCTGCCGCCTCTGCCGGTGGGCGGGATACGTCGACGGAATCCCCTCGTCGCAAGACCTTGATGGATGTAACGCGCATCTGCTCCCGCGCGTAGCCGTCGTCGTCGATGGGTGCGCCCGATCCTCGCGGTACGCCGGGTCCTGAAATCCTGTGCAGGGCCGCGTTCTGACGGATGGACGTGCGCTGCCCGCATTCACGTTGAATCCTAGGTGCTCATATGGCTACGTTTAGTAGCATCCTCGTATGGATACAGAAAATGATCAAGGAATCGGTGTGTCGCTGTCGGGTGGCGGCCACCGGGCTACGCTCTTTTCCCTTGGGGCTTTGCTCGCACTTGTGGACTTGGGTTTACAGGAAAAGGTGCGTTGGATTAGTTCTGTATCCGGTGGATCAATCGCAAATGCTTACGTAGCGAACAAGTGTGAGTACGCTGAAACCACCTCGGATGACTTTCAGGGCGTATGTAGAGAGGCCGTCGACAAACTGTCAAGGCATGGATCTTTGACGGGTGGCTGGAGGGGTAGGGTTCGGTGGATACTATTCGCTATGGGCTTGACTCTATCCGTGGTCGGCGTGATTCTCGGCGCAAGAGCGGGAAGGTTTCAGGGATTCTCCTTAGCATTTGTTAGCTATGTCGCGGGATTGCTCATTTGGAGGTTGCGCGGTTGGTTGGTTGAACTTGGAATACGCGACGCCTGGTGTAGGTCGCAGGATGGTACTCCTAGGGCTTTAGGGGGTACTGAAAGGTCAGTCGAGCATATTTTCTGCGCTGTGGACGTCCGGCGGGCTCAGCCGGTATTTCTGAGCGACTCATACGTCGCCGAAGGCTACTGGGTTCACAGAATGAAGAATCTTCCCACTGCTCGCGCAGTTCGTGCGTCGGCTGCCTTCCCGGGGCTTCTGCCGCCAGTGCGCCTCCGGCTTGATCGAATTATTGATTGGGAGAAGGGGAACATAGAGCACCGGAGCCGAAATGCATTTTTGGTGGACGGGGGTGTCTACAACAACCTGGCCACGGAATGGACCAAGCGTTTGGCAACGTATGATCACTATACGGACGGATTCGTGCTTCAAAGACGCCATGCCGCGCCCGTGAGCACACATCTGGTGATTGACGCCAGCGCACCCAGGGGAGCCTCAAGCCGACTGTTGCATGAAATTCCCGTATTCGGCTCACTCTACACTTTGATGTGCACTTACAATGCCACGTACGAGTCGACATTGTCTGCTGCGCGAGGCGAGTATCCACGAGGGCGAGGAGAGGCCACTATTGTGAGCGCTCAGACTCGCCCAGGATGGGGAAATTTGGTACCTTCCTCTATCAAGACGCTGAACAGTAGGGGTTGGCGTACCGTGGCTTGGACCACGACGGCAACCAAAACCACTCTGTCCAGAATCCGAAAGAGAAACGCCATCAGGATCGTCGCTCACGGGTACGCGCTCACGCTCGGCGCGCTGGTTCCGTGGGATGAGCGCAAACAACCGCGTCCTGCATGGAGTCAATGGCTGGCAGCAGGCGTGGAAGGTTCATTTCGGGACGGAAAGGCGTTCGGTCAAGAGTACGAGTATTTGCGTCGAATTGCGGCATCGCGTCTTTTTGACTGAGGGTCGGGAGACTGTGGCTTCAAAATCGGACGGATATATCTCTTGAGGGGGAGCGCTGGTTTTGTGGAAAAATAGGCGGTGGCTGGCGATCGGGCTCTTGATCAGTTACTGATCTGGACTTCATGAGGCGCCGCGCTTAATAGCCGGTACCCAACAGCGCCAAGGGCTGTCTCGTAATGACTGATCTTGGTGTCATGATCTTGCCATGCCTGGTCTGATCACGGCGTCGGAGCCATCCTGGATAGCCCCGTTCACTGGGCTGAGCCCGCGTCAGTTCGGCAAGCTCGTCACTGCGATGCGGAGCGAAGGTACGGGCCAGGTGCGCAAGGGGCGACCGTGGAGCCTGACTCTGGCGGACCGGATCCTGGTGGTAGTGGCTTACTGGCGTACGAACTTGACGCTGAGGCAGCTCGCCCCGCTGTTCGGGGTGTCGAAGTCGGCCGCTATCCGCATCATCGGCCACCTCGGACCATCGCTTGCGTTTCAGCCCCGTCAGCGGTTCCGTAAGGGCGCGGTGCTGATCGTCGACGGCACCCTAGTAGGGCTTGGTCAGGTCGGTTGTTGTGGTGCGTGTCCTGTCGGCCCGGTGTGGCGTTGAGAGTGTGTGACTCCGGACGAGATTGCTGTGG
>NZ_JBEYFS010000381.1:0-6631 GCF_040634475.1 Streptomyces sp. NPDC007095 | reverse complement strand
CGCTTCCCTTCGGTCTTGCTGTCTTGCTTTGTTCTTGCGTTTCCGACTCTATCAGACCGTTTCCCGATCCGATTTCCTCGGTGCTTTCCAGGTTCCCGCTCTCGCGTTTCCCTTTCCGGCGGTTCCGACTCTATCAGATCCTTTCGGGCCTGATTCCCAGTCAGCGGGGCTTGTCTTCCCAGCCCTTGGGCCGTTCCGACGAGTGAGACTTTAGCGGATTCCTGGCTCCCGAGCTAATCGGGGTGGCGCCCTTTCGAACGCGGATTCCTCATTTCGCAAACACGCATGAAAACGAGCCGACGACGAGTCGCCGTTCGTTGAATGCTTGTTGCGGAATGGCTGTCCGGGGACCGACCGAGGTCGGCGCTCACGTCGGACAACTCGGAGAACATTACGTACCGGGTGGAGGCGTGTCAACTCCGCTCCGGGATGCCCTCCGGAGGCGTACGCTCGCAGCCATGACTACACATACGTGCACCCAGCAGTGGTGGGCCGCCTGACGGGCGGCCGTACTCACGTATGTACTCAACGGCCGCCGCCTCGGCGGCCGTTTTTGTGTCTCCCTCCTGGGGAGCCGGCCGGCGGGTGCGGCGGCCTCGACCAGGAGGTGGAGTGATGACACGGGTCTTCAGTGGGGTCAAGCCGACCGGGCATCTGACGCTGGGGAACTATCTCGGGGCCATCCGGCGGTGGGCCGATGTCGATCAGCACCAGGCCGACGCCCTGTTCTGCGTCGTCGATCTGCACGCGCTGACCGTGGACCACGATCCGGGGCGGGTACGCAGGCTCAGTAGGCAGGCGGCGACGTTGTTGCTGGCCTCGGGGCTCGATCCGGAGCTGTGCACCGTCTTCGTACAGAGTCATGTGGACGAGCACGCGCGGCTGTCCTATCTGCTGGAGTGCGTCGCGACCGACGGGGAGATGCGGCGGATGATCCAGTACAAGGAGAAGGCCGCGCGCGAGCGGGAGCGGGGCGGCAGTGTGCGGCTGTCCCTACTGACTTATCCCGTGCTGATGGCGGCGGACATCCTGGCGTACGGGACGGACGAGGTGCCGGTCGGGGACGACCAGACGCAGCATGTGGAGCTGACCCGGGATCTCGCGGTGCGGTTCAACCAGCGCTACGGGCACACCTTCGTGGTTCCCCGGGCCACGCGGCCTCAGATCGCGGCACGGGTCATGAATCTGCAGGAGCCGATGTCGAAGATGGGGAAGAGCGATGACGTGGGGCCCGGCGTCGTCTATCTGCTCGACGAGCCGGATGCCGTACGGAAGAAGATCATGCGGGCTGTGACCGACAGCGGGCAGGACGTCCTCTACGACCCCGAGGCGCGGCCGGGGGTGTCGAACCTGCTGGAGATTCTCGCCGCCTGTGAAGGTGGGGATCCGGCGACCCTCGGCGGTGCGTACGAGTCGTACGGCGCTTTGAAGAAGGACACCGCCGAGGCCGTGATCGAACTCCTCAGGCCCGTGCAGGAGAGGCACAAGCGGTTGTGCGCGGATCCCTCGTATGTGGAGGCGGTTTTGCGCGACGGCGCCGGGAAAGCCCGGGAGATGGCGCGGCCTCGGGTGGACGAGGCGTATCGGGCGATCGGGCTGCTGGCCGCCGGCTGAAGTCCCTGAGGGAGGGAGGTCATTGACGGCGGGCCGGGGCGGTGGCCCCGGCCCGCTGCCTCTAGTGCCGCGGCAGGCAACGTTTGCCCGTCAAGGTGCGGCATCCGGTGCGTGCTCTCGGCGTGCCGGCCGGAAGTCCTCGTACTGGACGTACTTGGGCTTTCGGCCCGTGCGGCGAGAGTGCGTGCCGGGCGTCGCGACGGGGCGAACGTTGCCTGTTGCGGCACTAGCTGTTGCCGGAGGCCAGTTCGCGGCTGCGGTCGCGGGCTGCCTCCAGTGCGGCGATGAGGGCCGCGCGGACGCCGTGGTTCTCGAGTTCGCGGATAGCGTTGATCGTGGTGCCCGCGGGAGAGGTGACGGCCTCGCGGAGTTTCACGGGGTGCTCCCCGCTGTCGCGGAGCATCACGGCGGCGCCGATCGCGGACTGGACGATCAGGTCGTGGGCCTTGTCGCGGGGCAGGCCGAGCAGGATGCCCGCGTCCGTCATGGCCTCGACCAGGTAGAAGAAGTACGCCGGTCCCGAGCCGGAGAGCGCGGTGCAGGCGTCCTGCTGGGACTCGGGGACGCGGAGCGTCTTGCCGACGGCGCCGAAGATCTCCTCGGTGTGGGCGAGGTGTGCTTCGGTGGCGTGGCTGCCGGCGGAGATGACGGACATCGCCTCGTCGACGAGGGCGGGGGTGTTCGTCATGACCCGGACGACAGGGGTGCCCGCGGCCAGGCGCTCCTCGAAGAAGGAGGTGGGGATGCCCGCCGCGCCGCTGATCACCAGGCGGTCGGCGGGGACGTGGGGGGCGAGTTCGTCGAGGAGGGTGCCCATGTCCTGCGGCTTGACCGTGAGGATCAGGGTGTCGGCGTTCTTGGCGGCCTCGGCGTTGGTGACGGCGGTGACGCCGTAGCGCTCCTGGAGTTCCCTGGCGCGCTCGGGGCGGCGGGCCGTGACCAGCAGGTCGGCGGGGGCCCAGCCTGATCGGATCACTCCGCTGAGCAGGGCTTCGCCGATCTTGCCTGTGCCGAGGACTGCGACTTTCTGGGTCATGGTGCGGGTGCCCTCCGGGGGTGCGTCGTCCTGGGGTCATCCTCGCACTTGGGGGGTTGGGCGGGGTGGGGTGTCCGTTGGGCGGACGGGGGTGCGTTCTTTGGCTTCGGGCGGGTGGGGGCTGGGCGCGCGGTTCCCCGCGCCCCTGGGGATCCGTCGGTGTGGATTCGTCATGCGGTGCGGCGCCTCAGGGTTGCGGCGCCCAGGGCCAGGACCAGGAGGGCGCATCCCGCCACGATGAACGCGTCGCGGACGAAGTTGGCCGTCATGTCGGTGTGCTTGAGGACTTCGTTCATGCCGTCGACTGCGTAGGACATGGGGAGGACGTCGGAGAGGGCTTCGAGGACGGGGTGCATGGTGGAACGGGCCGTGAAGAGGCCGCAGAGGAGGAGTTGGGGGAAGATCACCGCCGGCATGAACTGGACCGCCTGGAATTCCGAGGCCGCGAAGGCCGAGACGAAGAGGCCGAGGGCCGTGCCGAGCAGGGCGTCGAGGAGGGCCACGAGCAGCAGGAGCCAGGGGGACCCCGTGACGTCGAGGCCGAGGAACCAGACCGCGAGGCCCGTGGCCAGGGCCGACTGGACGACGGCGACGGCGCCGAAGGCCAGGGCGTAGCCGGCGATCAGGTCGCCCTTGCCGAGGGGCATGGCGAGGAGGCGTTCCAGAGTGCCCGAGGTGCGTTCGCGCAGGGTGGCGATGGAGGTGACCAGGAACATCGTGATCAGGGGGAAGATCCCGAGGAGGGAGGCCCCGATGGAGTCGAAGGTGCGCGCGCTGCCGTCGAAGACGTAGCGGAGCAGGACGAGCATCAGGCACGGGATGAGGATCATCAGCGCGATGGTGCGCGGGTCGTGGCGGAGCTGGCGCAGGACGCGGGTCGCGGTGGCGGTCGTACGGGAGTAGTTGATCGCGCTCGGACGGGCGGGTGCCGTCGTGTCCGTGCCCGTGTGCGTGGTGGTGGCCGTGGTCATCGGACGGTCTCCTTGCGGGCGTCGCCGGTCGCGGTGGCCTCGTCGACCAGGTGGAGGAAGGCGGCCTCGACGGTGTCGCGGCCGGTGCGTTCGCGCAGGGCGTCGGGCGTGTCGTCGGCGAGGATCTCGCCCTCGCGCATCAGGAGCAGGCGGTGGCAGCGCTCGGCCTCGTCCATGACGTGGGAGGAGACCAGCAGCGTCGCCTTCCGTTCCGTGGCGATGGCATGGAAGAGGTTCCACAGGTCGCGGCGCAGGACCGGGTCGAGGCCGACGGTGGGCTCGTCGAGGACCAGGAGTTCGGGAGTGCCGAGCAGGGCGACCGCGAGAGAGACGCGGTTGCGCTGGCCGCCGGAGAGGTTGCCGGCGAGAGAGTCGGCGTGGGTGGTGAGGTCGACGTCGGCGATGGCCTGGGTGACATGGGCGTCGCGGCGGTCGGCGGCGGCGCGGCCGGGGTCGAGGATCGCGGCGAAGTAGTCGAGGTTCTGGCGGATGGTCAGGTCGTTGTAGACCGAGGGGGCCTGGGTGACGTATCCGATGCGGGAGCGCAGTGCGGCGTCGCCGGCGGGACGGCCGAGGACTTCGAGGGTGCCGGTGACTTTGGCCTGGGTGCCGACGATGGCGCGCATGAGGGTGGACTTGCCGCAGCCGGAAGGGCCGAGGAGTCCGGTGATCTGGCCGCGGGGTACGGCAAAGCCGAGGCCGCGCAGGACGGTACGGGGGCCGCGTACGACGGTGAGGCCTTCGGCGCGGATGGCGATGGCCGGGGACTGGGAGGACAGGGGGGTGGTGGCCGTGGCCTGGGAGGTGATGGTGGCCGTGGGGCGGTCGGGGGGCCGGGGAGTAATATTCATCATGCGATGAATATTGCGTGGGAGGGGTGGCGTCGTCAAGCCCGGTCGCATCCGACGGCGCAGGCGCGCGGCGGCGCGATCGGAAGGGGGCGCTCCGGCGTGCGGTGGGGTGGTGCGCTTCCGTGTTCACCAGGCGGTTACACGGAAGGGCTGCGCGATCGACTCCCGTTACCGACAATGGATTTCAGTGCGCGGTCATATGCCCACCGGCCTTGGTGCCGCGCCGTTGGATCCGCCGTGCCCTCCCCCGGCTCGGCACCCACGCATCTTCCGCACTCAACCGGAGGTGCCGTCGCCATGCGTAAAGCCGATCTGCGTCGAGCCGATCTGTCCGCGTCTCTCGTCGTGTTTCTTGTCGCGTTGCCGTTGTGTGTAGGGGTCGCCATCGCCTCGGGCGTGCCGGCCGAGTTGGGGTTGGTGACCGGGATAGTCGGTGGCCTGGTCGCCGGGGTGCTGCCCGGGAGCAGCCTTCAGGTGAGCGGGCCAGCGGCCGGGCTGACCGTGCTGGTGTACGAGGCGGTGCAGACGTACGGGCTACGGGCCCTGGGCGTGCTGGTGCTTGGCGCCGGGCTGGTGCAACTCACGCTCGGGGCGCTGCGGCTCGGGCGGTGGTTCCGGGCCGTGTCCGTCGCGGTGGTGCAGGGGATGCTCGCCGGGATCGGGCTCGTGCTGATCGCGGGCCAGGTCTACGCGATGGGTGACGCGTCCGCGCCCGCGAGCGGGCTCGGGAAGATCGCCGGGCTGGTGTCGCTGCCCGGGGACGCGGACCCGGTGGCTCTCGCGGTCGGGGGCGCCACCGTGGTCGTACTGCTGCTGTGGCCGCGTTGGCGGCGCGGGGCGCGGGTGGTGCCGGCGCCGTTGCCGGCGGTGGCGCTCGCGGCGGGTGTGACCGGGGTGTTCGATCTGTCCGTGCGGCGGGTCGAGGTGCGCGGGCTGCTCGATGCCGTACAGCCGCCGTCCTTGGCGGACCTGGGCCGGCTCACGGAAGTGGGCATGCTCGGGACGGTGGTCGCCTTCGCTCTGATCGCCTCCGCCGAGTCGCTGTTCAGCGCGGCGGCGGTGGACCGTCTGCACCGGGGGCCGCGGACCGACTACGACCGTGAGCTCATCGCGCAGGGTGCGGGGAACGCCGTGTGCGGGGCGCTCGGGGCGCTGCCGATGACCGCGGTGATCGTGCGGAGCGCGGCGAATGTGCAGGCCGGGGCGCAGACCAAGGTCTCGCGCGTACTGCACGGGGTGTGGCTGCTGGTCTTCACGGTGGTGGTGCCCGGAGTCCTCGGGATCATTCCGGTGGCGGCGCTGGCGGGGTTGCTGGTGCACGCGGGCTGCAAGTTGGTGCCGGTGCGCGAGGTGCGGGTGCTGTGGCGCGGGCATCGCGGGGAGGTGGTCGTGCTGGGTGTGACGGCGGTGGCGATCGTGGTGGGGAATCTGTTTGAAGGGGTGCTGGTCGGGCTTGCGCTCGCCGTCGCCAAGACCGCGTGGGACATCAGCCATGTGCATGTGGAGACGGAGGACCGGGGGACCGCGGGGATGGTCGTACGGGTGATGGGGAACGCCACGTTCCTGCGGCTGCCGAAGCTGCTGGACGCCTTGGAGGCGCTGCCGCACGACCGTGACGTACGGCTGGAGTTGGGCGGGTTGCGGCATGTGGACCACGCGTGTGCGGCGGCCCTGGAGCGGTGGGCCGCCGCGCGCGATCACGAGCGGGTGGCCACGATCACCAGTACGTCGTAGACCTCCTCGACCCGGCCGTCCGGAAAGGTCTCCAGGAGGTGGGTGCGCTCCTCGGCGAGGAAGGCGTCGGTGTCCTCCTTGCCGAGGATCAGGAAGGCCGAGTGGCTGCCGATGTTGGCGAGGTGGGTGTCCACGGGGACGTGACGGCTCCAGCGGACGACGCGGTGGGTGTGGGGCGGGGGTTCGGGGGCGCCTTTGAAGGCGCGTTCGGTGAGGAAGCCTACGGCTCGCTGGTGGGATTCGGTGCCTTCTTCGGTCTTGGTGGCGGCGCCTTCTCCAGCCCTGGCGGCGGCGCCTTCTTCGGCTTTCGTGGCGGCGCCTTCTCCAGCCTTCGTGGCGGCGCCTTCTCCAGCCTTCGTGGCGGCGCCTTCTCCAGCCTTCGTGGCGGCGCCTTCTCCAGCCTTCGTGGCGGCGCCTTCTCCAGC
>NZ_JBEYFS010000380.1:0-6655 GCF_040634475.1 Streptomyces sp. NPDC007095 | reverse complement strand
GGACGGCCTGGTCCCGCTGTCCTGCAACGAGATCCGGCGCCTGTTCATCACGGTCGTCGTGCAGCCTCGCCACGACATGGCCTACCGGCTCGGCCCCGCGGAGCGGCCCGGCGAACCGTCCGCCCCCGCGAGCCCGGCTCCCGGCACGGCACGCCCGTACGTGTCGTTCGCGGAGCCCGAGACCTATGACGACACCAAGCGCCGGCGCCACGTCGGCGCGCGCACCCGGCCCCGGGCGGCAGCGGCCGCGGCCTGTGTCGTGCTGGGCCTCGGCCTCATCGGCGGCGCGGCGGCCGGAAGCTGGCTGACCGGCGACGGCACGGACGGGGACGGCACGCACAGCGCCTTCGTGGCGGCCGGAAGCCTGTGGCACGGCGTGCCCGTGGACCAGCTCTTCCCGCCCACCGTGCAGGGCCAGGGCGCGGGCCCCGGCGGCGCCGACCGCACCTGGACCCGGATCGCCGTCGCCCCGGACAGCGGCTGCGCGAACGCCTTCGATCCGCTCCTGAGCAAGGCGCTCGCCCCGGCCGGCTGTCTGCGGCTGCTGCGCGCCACCTACACGGACGCGACCCGCAGCCAGGTCACCACCGTGGGCCTGCTGTTCACCAAGGCGGACCCGGCGGCCATGACCGCGTTGAAGAACCGTTTCCAGCAGGAAGGCCTCGACCGGCGCACCGATCTGATGCCTCGTCCGTACGCCGCCAAGGGCACCGTCGCCGCCGGGTTCGGCGACGCCCAGCGCGCGTCCTGGACGGTGTCGGTGCTCACCGACGCCCCCGTGGTCGTCTACGCCGTCTCCGGCTTCGCCGACGGCCGTATCGTCACCGCCCCGCAGCCCGCCGCGGACGCCATCAAGCCCGGTGCGACCACGGCCCCGGCCCAGGCGGGCCTGGGCCACGACGCACAGGGACTCGCCGACCGCATCGAGCGCGGCCTGCGCAAAACCGTCGGCTCGGCCACGGAGAAGCCGTCATGACCCGCAAGGCCACCATCAGCAGGGCCACCACCCACAAGGCCACCCACAAGGCATCCCACAAAGCCACCCGCAAGGCATCCCGCAGGGCCACCCAGAGGGCCGGAGCCCTGAGCGTCCTGCTGGCCGCCTCCCTCGCCCTGCTCCCGTCCACCGCCGCGCACGCCGACGGCATACGTGCCCAGGAGTGGGCCCTCGACGCGATGCACACCCAGCAGGCCTGGCGTACCACGAAGGGCCACGGCATCACGGTCGCGGTCCTCGACACGGGCGTCGACGACCAGCATCCGGACCTGGCCGGCAACGTCCTCACCGGCAAGGACATGGTCGGCTTCGGGGCGCAGCGCGGTGACCGCGCATGGGCCCGGCACGGCACCGCGATGGCCGGGATCATCGCCGGTCACGGGCACGGCGTCGGCAATGGCGACGGAGTCCTGGGCATCGCCCCCGAGGCGAAGATCCTCCCCGTCCGCGTCATCCTCGAAGACGGCGACTCGGCCCGTACGAGGGCCCGCAACACCCGTGGCAACGCCCTCGCAGAGGGCATCCGCTGGGCCGCCGACCAGGGCGCCGACGTCATCAACCTCTCCCTCGGCGACGACTCCAAGTCCGCCCATCCCGAGCCCGCCGAGGACGCGGCCGTCCAGTACGCCCTGAAGAAGGGCGCGGTCGTCGTCGCCTCGGCCGGCAACGGCGGTGAGAAGGGCGACCACATCTCGTACCCGGCGGCCTACCCGGGCGTGATCGCGGCCACGGCCGTCGACCAGAACGGCACCCGTGCCTCGTTCTCCACCCGCCGCTGGTACGCCACCGTCAGCGCCCCCGGCGTCGACGTCGTCATCGCCGACCCGGACGACAAGTACTACGAAGGCTGGGGCACCAGTGCCGCCTCCGCGTTCGTCTCCGGCGCGGTCGCGCTCGTCAAGGCGGCCCACCCGGGCCTGTCCCCGGCGCAGATCAAGAAGCTCCTGGAGGACACCGCCCGCAACGCCCCCAGCGGCGGCCGCGACGACTCCCGCGGCTTCGGCTTCATCGACCCCGCGGCGGCCATCGAGGCCGCCGGCCGTCTCAAGCCGGACAGCACCCACGCGGCGGCGTACGGCAAGAAGTACTTCGGTACGGGCCCCGACGCCGCCCCGGACGACAACCAGCCGTCCGGCTGGGTGGGCCCGGCGGCGGGCGGCGCGGGCGTGGTCCTGCTGGCCGCGTCGGTGATCCTGTGGCGTGGCCGCAGGTTCTCGGGGCAGGACGTGTCGGGCGACGTGCCCCTTTAGGGGCGCGGGGAACTGCGCGCCCAGCCACTACCCACCCGCAGTCGAACGGACACCCCGCACCTTTACGCCCCCGCCCGAACTCACGCGGAGCCGAACGCGGCCACCGCCGCCTTCGCCGCCGCCTCCACCACCGAGATCCCCTTGGTCTTGGTCGTGTTGCCGTTGGACAGCGTCGCCACCAGGTACTCGGCACCGTCGACAGTGACCCGACCGATGCTGTTGATGTCCCACAGCCCGGTCGAACTCCGCGCCAGCCACCCGTTCTTGAGGGCCCACTGCGTGCCGTCGGCCGCCGCCGACACCCCCCAGTGCTGATCGGCGGCGATCTCGCCCATCAGCCCCTGGAGATACGTGCGCGAGGCCTCGCTGAGTTCGGAGTCGTCCCCGAACACCTGCTGGAGCAGGGTGAGCTGGTCGGCGGCCGTGGTCTGGGTCAGGCCCCACAGCGCACCGTCCCCGCCGGAGGTGCCGGTCAGTCCGAACCGCTTGTTCGCGGCGTCGAGACCGTCCGCCTGCCCGATGACGTCCCACAGAGCGGACGCGGACGCGTTGTCACTGTTCGTGATCATCGCGGTGGCGTACGTCTTCTCCGCCGCCGTCAGATGCCGGTCCGCGTCCTGCGCCTGGAGCAGCAGCGTCGCGAGGATGTCGACCTTGACGATGCTGGCCGTGTCGAAGGCCCCCTCGCCGTAGGCGGCGCCCTCGCCGGAGTCGATGTCGAACACCGCGACCGACACCGCTGCGCCGTCCTCCAGGGCCACGGCCTTCATCGCCCTGGTGAGCAGGGCGTCCCGGTCCACCGTGGGCTTTGTCACAGGTGCCACCGATGCCTCCTGGCTGGGGGATGACGCGGCCGACGCCGAGGACGACGTACCCGGCGATGCCGAGGGGGAGGATACGAGGCTCCCGCGGTCGTGCGCCTGTGCCTTCACGTACACGGCACCCGCCGCCGTACCGCCCACGAGGACGGCGGAAGCCACCACGATGTAGACGAGGGACCTGCGTCCGGAGCGGCGGGTGCGACGCCGACGAGCTCTGTGAGGGGCCATCCCGCGATGCTCGGGGCGGTGCCTGTGCCCGGCGTTAGACGGATGTTAGAGGTGTGTCAGCGAAACCTGAGAATCCCGTGAAAGCTGTCAACGCCAGGTTTCCGGGCCCGCACAAGCCCAGCAGCATCCCCCCGATAGGGTCGGGGACCGTGGCGAACAAGAACATTCCCGACTCCGGCTTCCCCGACGACGACGGCTCCGCCGATCCCCGGCTGAGCGCGGCACTCGCGGCCTGGGCCGAGGACCGCACCGCCGTACGGCCGGTCCTGGAGGCGCTCAAGAGTGCCCGGCTCCTCGTGCCCGTCGTGGCCGTCCTCGGCGAGGCCGAAGAGGACGAGAACGGGCTGCGTCACGAGAAGACCAGCGACATGGCGGTGCCCACCCTGAAGGCCGGCCACCGCACCGCCCTGCCGGCCTTCACCTCCACCGAGTCGCTGGCCCGCTGGGACCCGGCGGCCCGCCCCGTCGCCGTACCCCTGCACCAGGCCCTGCAGGCCGCCGCGCACGAGAAGGCCGACACGGTCGTCCTCGACCTGGCGGGTCCGGTGCCGTACGAACTGACCGGCTCGGCGCTGCTCGCCCTCGCCGAGGGGCGTACGACGGCGGACCCGCTCGCCGATCCCGCCGTGGTCGAGGCGGTACGCGCCGCCGTGGCCGCCGAGCCCGCCGTACTCCGCGCCCACCTGGGCCCCGGCCAGGCCGACGGCACCCTCGCGCTGGTACTGGACCCGAACGCGGCCCCGGCCGAAGCCGCCCGCGCGCTCGCCGGGCGGCTCGCCGCCGACGAAACACTGAGGGCCCGCCTGGTGCGCGGTCTCGACCTGGCGCTGTTGCCGGCCGGGACGACGCCACCGGGCGAGCCCTTGTACGTACGTCGGTGAAATCGGGAGCGGCAGAGGAACCAGAGCCTCTGCGGCGGATCAGGTCCTAGCCGTAGATCGGGCCCGTGTACTTCTCGCCCGGGCCCTGGCCCGGCTCGTCCGGGACGATCGACGCCTCGCGGAACGCCAGCTGCAGCGACTTCAGGCCGTCGCGCAGCGGGGACGCATGGAAGGAACTGATCTCGGTCGCACTCGCGTCGAGCAGCCCGGCCAGCGCGTGGATCAGCTTGCGCGCCTCGTCGAGGTCCTTGTACTTGTCGCCCTCCTCGGTCAGACCGAGCTTCACGGCGGCGGCGCTCATCAGGTTGACGGCGACCGTCACGAGGACCTCGACCGCGGGGACCTCGGCGATGTCGCGGGTCATGCTGTCGAAGTCGGGGTTCTGGGGAGGGGTGTCACTCATGTCCCACACGATAGGCCCCGGCACGCAGGCACCCGCCCGCGGGAGCGCGGAGGCGCTCGGTTAGCGCGGGCCCGGGGGAGCTGCTAACCTTGTGTAACGACCGGCCGGACGCGCCCTTGTGTATGTCAGCGTGCTCGGCCCACAAGTGGAGGCTCCGATCTCCCACCCGACCGTCCTCAGGGATGGCGGGTCACCCGGTCAGGCGGCCACCACCGTTCCGTACGGACGGTGGAGTCGCCCGAATGTGCGCCCCGCGGTTCACCGCGGCGGTGCTCCGGTATTCCTTGGAGCCCCGCCTGTGTACCGTCCGGGGCATTTTTCATGCCCCGCGGTGGTTGGTCCAATGTCATCAGAGACATACGCGGCTGTCCGCCAGACCGCCGTGTGGTGCTACCGAGGAGGATCCATCAGCACCGAGCCCCGCATTAACGACCGGATTCGCGTTCCCGAGGTGCGACTTGTCGGTCCCAGCGGCGAGCAGGTCGGGATTGTTCCGCTTGCCAAGGCGCTGGAGCTTGCGCAGGAGTACGACCTCGACCTGGTCGAGGTGGCGGCGAGCGCCCGTCCGCCGGTCTGCAAGCTCATGGACTACGGGAAGTTCAAGTACGAGTCGGCCATGAAGGCCCGTGAGGCGCGCAAGAACCAGGCGCACACGGTCATCAAGGAAATGAAGCTCCGGCCGAAGATCGACCCGCACGACTATGACACCAAAAAGGGTCACGTCGTCCGGTTCCTCAAGCAGGGCGACAAGGTCAAGATCACGATCATGTTCCGCGGTCGCGAGCAGTCCAGGCCGGAGCTCGGCTACCGACTGCTGCAGCGTCTCGCTTCGGACGTCGAGGACCTCGGATTCGTCGAGTCGAACCCGAAGCAGGACGGCCGAAACATGATCATGGTTCTCGGTCCGCACAAGAAGAAGACCGAGGCGATGGCCGAGGCCCGTGAGGCCCAGGCGGCTCGTAAGGCAGAAGCGAAGGCCAACCCCGGTCGCTCGCAGAACGCCGCCGACGGTGAGCTCACCGAGGGTGAGATCGCCGAGGGCGAGACCACTGAGGCCGAGACCGCCGAGGCCCCGGCCGAGGCTTCCGCCGAGGCCTGATCCCAGGGTGAAGGCTCCGGGGAGTCCGGGACGACAGTCCATGGAATCCCCGGGACATGAGTCCAGGGATGTCAATCGATACATACATGACGTTCCATCGTGCCCGGTTTAACGACCGGGCATCGGAACGCCACTGACGAGGAGAGAACGGCGCTATGCCGAAGAACAAGTCGCACAGCGGTGCCAGCAAGCGCTTCAAGGTCACCGGCTCCGGCAAGGTGCTCCGTGAGCGCGCCGGCAAGCGCCACCTGCTCGAGCACAAGTCGTCGCGCCTGACGCGCCGCCTCACCGGCAACGCCGAGATGGCCCCGGGCGACGCCAAGAAGATCAAGAAGCTTCTCGGCAAGTGACGTCGGGCGCGCACCGCGCGCCTGATCTCTGACCGGGACCCAATCGATTTCGGGCCGTGTGAAGACAACCACGGCCCCGCTGCAAGGAGTTAAAAAGTGGCACGCGTCAAGCGGGCAGTCAACGCCCACAAGAAGCGCCGGGCGATCCTCGAGGCGGCCTCCGGCTACCGCGGTCAGCGTTCGCGCCTGTACCGCAAGGCCAAGGAGCAGGTCACCCACTCGCTGGTCTACAACTACAACGACCGCAAGAAGCGCAAGGGCGACTTCCGTCAGCTGTGGATCCAGCGCATCAACGCCGCTGCCCGGGCCAACGGCATCACGTACAACCGCTTCATCCAGGGTCTGAAGGCCGCGAACATCGAGGTCGACCGCAAGATCCTGGCCGAGCTGGCCGTGAACGACGCCGGTGCGTTCGCCGCGCTCGTCGAGGTCGCGCAGAAGGCGCTGCCGTCGGACGTCAACGCGCCGAAGGCCGCGTGACGCTCGCGCTCGCCTGAGCCGTACGTCGCTGTGGACCCGCTTGCCTCACGGCGTCCGGGGCATGTACTCGCGGTTCCACGCCGGCTCGGAACTCTCCGCGGGCAGCTGCTCGAGGGGGACCACCACATAACTCTGATCGACGACGC
>NZ_JBEYFS010000379.1:0-6681 GCF_040634475.1 Streptomyces sp. NPDC007095 | reverse complement strand
CACAACGCCCGCAACGCAGACCGCCCACTCGCCCTGCTCGGGCTCAAGTGATTACGAAACGGACGCCCGCCGACTACGCCGAAGCCCTGGGACCGGCTCCCTGATCTTCTTGTCGACGAGGTCGTCTTCCGCGACCCGGCGAACTTCGAGCCGCACCATGGCAAGGCAAGAATGGCTGCGGTCCTCCCGACCGTCTTCAGCATCATGCAGGACTTCAAGTTCCTGCGGCACTTCGGAAGAGAGACCGGCTACGTCGTGGAGTTCAGCGCACGCGTCGGAGACGCAAACGTGTTCGGTGTCGACCTGATCGAGTTCGACAGCGAAGGAAAGATCACCGACTTCATGGTGATGATGCGCCCCGCCAGCGCGGCTCTCGCTCAAGCATCCGAAGTGGCCAAGCGCCTGTCCGCCAGCTGACCAAGAGCAATACATCGAAAGGACCGGCGGTCTCCTGCCCGGGGCAGCTCTTCGCCGACGGCAGTCGGACTGATCACGCACAGACTGTTCGGCGTGGTCGGCCTGGCACTCCCGTCGGCGATATGGGCGCCGGCTCCTCGATGACCAACGGCGCCCGCCAGATCTGTACGGTCCCCGGCGCCGCGGCGCTCGTCGCGATCCATGGCGGAACCCCCGCCCATTCCCTACAACCCAACCCACGACTACCAAGGACTATCGACATGGATTTCCTCATCACCGCGGGCGCATTCAAGAAAGCGGGGGCCGAGGCCTACCGTGCGGAGGAGGACCGAGTAGTCGACGAGCTGCGCGCCGAAGGCGTCCTGTCGGCGGCCTACCGAAGGACCGACGGCGCCGGCGTGTTCGGCATCGCGCACGGTACCGATCTCGCGTCGGTGAAGGCAGAGCTGGCACGCCTGCCGTTCGTCGCCCACGGCTTCATGGAGTTCGAGTTCGTCGAGGTGGTGCCGCTGTGAGCCGGTGCCTCACCTCCGCCGTCCCGGACCGCGATGCCTCGGCCGGCCTGCCGAAGGAGGGCGCATGACGATCGCGCTGGTGCATGGCGTCCCCGAGACCTCGGCAGTATGGGACCTACTGGTCGACGAACTCGTCGCACTCGGCCACGACGAGCCGCTGCGCTTGTCGCCGCCGGGGTTCGGTGCGCCGGTTCCCGACGGCTGGGCCGCCACGGTCCACGACTACGAGGCGTGGCTCGTCGGCGAACTCGAAGCCATCGGCCGCCCAGTCGATCTCGTCGGCCACGACTGGGGCGGCGGCCACGTCTTGAACGTCGCGATGGCACGCCCGGACCTCGTCCGCAGTTGGGCAGCGGACACGGTCGGGGTGCTCGACGAGGACTATGAATGGGAGGACCTCGCCCAGCAGTGGCAGACGCCGGGCCTGGGTGAGGAGGTGATCGCGGCGATGACCGCGCAGCCTGCCGAGGAGCGGGCCGCATTCCTTGCCGCCGGCGGAATGCACCCGGTGATCGCCGAGCGCATCGCCCCGCGAATCGACGAGACGATGGGCGCGTGCATTCTGCGCCTCTACCGTTCGGCGGCCCAGCCGGTCATGGCCGAACGGGGTAAGAGCCTGGAGGCTGCTGCCGCCCGTCCCGGCCTGGCGATCCTGCCGACCGAAGATCGCGGTGTCGGTACCGCCGAGCAGACCCGGCGCACGGCCGCCCGCGCCGGGGCGCCGGTCGAGGTCTTGGCTGGACTGGGCCACTGGTGGATGACCGAGGATCCCCGCCGCGCGGCGTCGCTGCTCAGCTCGTTCTGGTCGTCGGTGCCGTAGAAACAACTGTTGGTTCTGAGGAGGCCGGTTAAGCGAGCACCGAGCTGCTCGCTTAACCATCCACATTCTGCCGATTCGGATTGTTCGAAACGGCAAATGAGCGAGAGCTCGAAGCGGAAGGTACGGTGACATCGCTCCCCGGCAATTCTATGTTCTCGCGGAATGGGAATCCGAAGAGGTCTTCAAGAGCTTCGCGGACAATGCGGCCCTGACTGGGGTGCATTCGGATCGGGAGAGCGCAACATCGTCCACCATCCACCACTTGTTCGACGGTGTCGATCTGACCGACCCGGCCTTTCGGTTCGGCGATCTACTTCCGTTGCTCAGGCCTTGAGTGCCCCGCGGCCGCAGGTGCAGGTAAGCGCTTGGGGCGGCTGTGTCGTGGCGAATCGATGCCCATGGGTTCCTCACCGTCACGTTCAGTTTGTACTCGCGGATCTAAGGGTGTGCAGATGGTAGAGCCTGAAAGCGATATGTTCTCCGCTCAGCAGACGGAGTATCGACTGGTCGATCACCGAATTTGTTCGATATACGGCTGTCATGACAGCCGGACTCCGCCCCGGGCGGAAAGTCCTGCGATCGAGATGCCTCGGCAGGGGGCGGTCGCCCCAACACTTGTCCATGCATTGGGTACTCCAGGCTCGCGAGTCGCGCCTACCGGCAGTTCGTCTGGTCACTCGGCTCGGGGGACTCGGTGAACCCCCGGGTCCAACGCGGCGCAATCGCCGCTGTGCAGGTTCTCGCGCTCGCGGTCTGGTTCTCCGTGTCGGCGGTGGTCCCCACACTGCGCCAGGAGTGGGGGATCTCGTCGACCGCGGCTGTCTGGCTCACGGGCTCGGTGCAGTTGGGGTTCGTCGTCGGTGCTGTGGGTTCGGCCGCACTCAACCTGCCCGACCGGATCCGGCCGCATCTGGTGCTCGCAGCCAGCGCCGCAGCCGCCGCCCTGTGCACGCTTCTGTTCGCGCTGGTCGTGTCCAACATGGCCGGCGCCATCGGGTTGCGGTTCCTCACGGGAGTCTTCCTGGCGGGCGTCTACCCCGTCGGCATCAAACTCATGGCTTCGTGGTCGGCGAGCTCCGCTAGGGGCCGGGCCGTAGGGATCCTGGTCGCGGCGCTCACTCTCGGTTCGGCGCTCCCCCATCTGATCAGTGGGATTGCCGGTCTGCCGTGGCGAGCCGTCCTCTTGGCCGCAGCCGGGATCGGGCTGCTAGGCGCCTTGATGGCGTTGGCGCTGGTCCGGCCAGGGCCTTACCTGAGCACCTCCGCCCACACCCGCCACCCCCAGTACGCCGTGACGATGTTCCGAGAACGCGGCCCGCGGCTGACCAACCTTGGCTACTTCGGGCACATGTGGGAACTGTATGCCCTCTGGACCTGGCTTCCGGCGTTCCTTCTCGCTGCCCCAAGCGGGCCCGAACGTCCGGCTTCGGCCGAGATCACCATGTTCCTCACCATGGGTGTCGCCGGAGTGATCGGATGCCTGCTCGGCGGCTGGGGGGCCGACCGCTTCGGTCGACCCCCGACCGCCGTCGCCGCCCTCGCCGTCAGCGGACTGTGCTGCTTGCTCTCACCGCTGGCGTTCCGCGCCGGCCCGACGGTCCTCTTTGTTTTCTGTGCGATCTGGGGTGCTGCCGTCATCGCTGACTCCGGGGTCTTCTCCACCTTGCTGTCCGAGGTCGCCGATACGCGCTTCGTAGGCACGGCCCTCACCGCCCAGACTGCGATCGGCTTCGGCCTCACCACCGTGAGCATCCAACTCGTTCCGGTTCTGTCCGAGACAGCCGGCTGGCAGTACAGCTTCCTGCTTCTTGCCCCCGGTCCCGCTCTCGGGGCGCTTGCCATGCGTGCGATCAGCCCGCGGACCGCCGCCGCAACGACGGCGTCCACATGACGGAGCATGGCACTGTCACGTTGTTGGGTGTGTGGAGATCTGGCGGCGTGTCAGGGTGTGGTGTTGCTGGGTTCCGGGCCTTTGGTCAGTCCGTGGTGGGTCGGCCGGCAGCGCCGGTGATCTGGTCCCAGACGGCGAAGCGGATGGTCAGGACTCGGCGCAGGGCAGAGGGCAATTCGCCCAGCTCACTCAGAGCGTGGCTGGTCATGACCGTCAGTTTGCCATCAGTTGGCAGTCTCGTGGGGGGTGCCTCTATGTCTTTCGTCAAGCGAGGCGTGGGGTTCGGGGTTCGTAGAAGGTGCCGTCGCGGAGCATCGCGAACAGGACGTTGATCCGTTGTCTGGCCAGGCGAAGAAGTGCCTGCGTGTGGGTCTTGCCGCGGGCTCGGCATCGGTCGTAGTAGGTGCGGGAGGCGGGATCGTGCAGGGCGGCGAACGCGGACAGGAACATCGCGCGTTTGAGCTGCCGGTTGCCGCCTCGGGGTGCGTGTTCGCCGTGGATTGAGGTCCCCGAGGACTTCGTGGTCCGGGCGAGGCCGGCGTAGGAGGCCAGGTGAGCGGCGGTGGGGAAGCTGGTGCCGTCTCCGACGGTGACCAGCAATGCGGCGGCGGTCCTGACGCCGACGCCGGGCAGCGACGTCAGGACCTTGGAAAGAGGCTGGTCCTCCAGCAGGGCTGTGATCTGGGCTTCTGCCGCCCGCCTTTGTTCATGAACGGCGCCGAGCGAGCGGGCCAGCGACGGGATCACGTCGTCCAGGGTGCCGGTGCCCGGGACCACGACGGTCTGCTCGTCGAGCGCCTCGAAGACATCGTCGATCAGCCGCTTCGCCATGCGCGGGGCCTTGGGTCGGACCACCTCAACCAGCCTGCGGCGTCCGGCTTTTCGCAGTGCGGCTGGGGATCCATAGCGTTCCAGCAGCCAGGTGGCCGCCTGGTGATCCAGACGCGGGCCCAGGACCCGTTCCAGGGACGGGTGGAACTGGGTGAGCAGACCCCGGATCCGGTTGCTGGTGCGCGTGGCCTCGGCCGCCAGGTCCTGGTCGAAGCCGACGAGGACGGTGAGCTCGGCGGTGATCTCGTCGGTCAGCTCCAGCGAGCGCAGGGTGTGCGGCATGGTGCGGGCGGCGTCCGCGATGACGGCCGCGTCGCGGGCATCGGTCTTCGCTTCGCCCGGGTAGAGGTCAGCGATCCGCCGCATCGACAGGCCCGGCAGATAGGCGACCTGGCAGCCTGTGTCGCGGGCCACCGTCAGCGGCAGAGCGCCGATCGAGGCCGGCTGGTCCACGACGACCAGGACGGTGCCGAACTTCTCGCGGAGCTTGTCGAAGACCTGCCTCAGCTTCGGTTCGGTGTTGGGCAGCTGTTTCCACTATCGGCCGCGCGATCAGCGAAATCCGCCTGCTGCTGGCCGAGCGCGGGTTCGCCGTGCCCGACCGACCCGGCCTCCGGCTGCGCACGCTGGAGGACGTATTCGCCTACGCCGCAGCCGAGAACGTGACCCTCAGGATCGACGGCACCGAGACCCAGGTACGCCGTCCCAAGGCGCAGCGCCCCGGTCGGCTGGCCTTCGTCTCCGGCAAGCGCAAGCAGAACACAATCAAGACCACGACAATCAGCGACCACCAGGGCCGTACCCTCTGGTCCGGCGCCATGCGGCCCGGTCGGATGCACGACCAGACCGCGATCCGTACCGAGGGGATCGCCGAGCAGTTCCGGCTGCACCCAACAGTCAGGGCCGAGGTCGACGAGGGCTACCGGGGCCTGGCCAACGAGTTTCCCAACCAGGTCAGCGCACCGCCGAGGGAACCGAATGACATCGACAACGCACCACTGACCGAGCGGTACGGATGGCGTGAGATGCGTCGCCGCCAGTCGTCCCGCCGGATCTGCGTCGAGCACGCCAATGCCGAACACCGGCAATGGCAACCCCTACAGCGGTACACCGGCCGGCGCGAGGAGTACGGGGAGATTCACCGGGCCGTAGCCGGCCTGGTCTCCGACCGCGCCGCCAAGCGGGCCACCCGACACAAGCCCAGCACCGAACTCGTCCTCGCCCGCTCGATGGCCTGCTGAATCAGCCACCAGCCGAACCCCAGGCCAGCACGCCCCAACATCAATCGCGGGTCGGCCCGTTACCGGTAGCAATGGTCTGCCCTCATGGATGTGCCCAGCGACGTGATCGCGGCCATGCGCCCGCCCGCCGGTTGGTTCGTCCTTGTCGGCCCGTGGTCAGCCCTCGGACGACAACGGCTCAGCACATCAGGTCCGCCTTGGAGATGCGGCCGTGGACGCCCTTGACGATGTCGACCACCTGGGAGACGTGGAAGTCGGCGGCCGCGCTGAGGTAGGCCAGGCCGACGGGGCCGGGGACGGCGAACCGGTGAGTGAGAAGGGTGAGTGCGTCGCGTACGGCGTTGCGCAGGGCCTCGTCGAGGTCGCGGTCGAGGCCCAGCACGATGTGCTCGGACGGCGTTTCCGCGAACGGTGCGCGCAGCCGGGCGGCCAGAGAGCGGGTGGCCGGGTCCGTGTGGAGCGTGAGGCGGAGGGTGGCGCGCAGGGGGGCCTCGAAGGCGGTGAGGGCGACTTCGCCGTCGCCCTGGGAGAAGTGCGGGTCGCCGACGTAGAAGAGGGCCCGGGGGACCTGGACGGGGAGGAAGAGCCGGGCGCCGGTGCCGAGGTGGCGGACGTCGATGTTCCCGCCGTGCGGGCCGGGCGGGACGGAGTGGACGGGGGATTCGGTGGCCGGGGCGACGCCCATGATGCCGAGGAAGGGGCGGAGGGGGAAGCCGAGTTGGCGGCCGTCACCGACCGGGAGCCGGCCCCGGCCGTCGTCTCCGACGGTCGCGATGATGCTGGCCGGCTCGCCCTGGGGGGTCTGCGGATATTCGCCGGGGAGCGCGCCCTTGCCGTGCCGGTTGCTGATCACCCCGTAGGGAGCGCGGCGGAGCAGGGTCAGGACTTCGACCTCCAGCACGTCACCGGGCCGTGCGTCGTGCAGTGCCACGGGTCCGGTGACGACGTGCGGGCCGTGTGTCTGCG
>NZ_JBEYFS010000378.1:0-6752 GCF_040634475.1 Streptomyces sp. NPDC007095 | reverse complement strand
GCGTCGTCGATCAGAGTTATGTGGTGGTCCCCCTCGAGCAGCTGCCCGCGGAGAGTTCCGAGCCGGCGTGGAACCGCGAGTACATGCCCCGGACGGTGCGCACACCAAGCGGCAGGCCGGCCGGGGAGGCATTCCTCTCCGCCTTCGACTGGGCCCGCGCTGAAATGCCCCTCCGCGCCGCAACACAGGCGACCACCTACCACGTTTACGTTGGCACCGGCGGGAAGCTGAGCCAATCCGGTGAGGTCGTCGAGGACCAGCCACGTGCCTTGTCCTGGCAGCCCGGGGAAGCGGCCACCCTCGTCCTGCACCACCAGGACGGCGCCATATCCATAAACTCACGCTATGGACTGAAGGTCGGGAGCATCCCCCAGATAGGCAGCTACGCGAAGCGGCTGAAGGCACCCAGTGACTTCCGGCTCGCGCTGATCGCATGCTATGCCGATGATCAGCTGGGACAGGGGCTGGCCGACTGGAGCGGGCGGGTCAGCGGTGGCGCCTCCGGCCGCGTCAGGCACCCCCGCGGCGACGACCCCGAGACCGTCTCGGGAGTGGTGCTGAGGGATCCGCTGCTCGTGGTCGAACCGACCCCCGACAACCCGGAACCCAGGTTCGCTACGTACGTGCCCCGGCGGCGGACCGGTCTGACGCCGCGCCCCACGTCGTTCACCCGCCAGGGGTACCGCCTCAGCGGCCTGATGGCGAAGGCGGAGTGGCCCGACCGGGCCATGAAGTACGAGACCGCGCTGGGCCTGACGCTGACGCTGGACCTCGACGCGCTCGACGCCGCTCGGCACGCCGTGGAGGTGGCCACCGGCACCCCGCCTTCGTCGAGCGCGGACCTGCCGGCGCTGATGGACAGTTTCTTCCGGGCGGCGCTGCCCGGCGAACGTGTGAAGGGCTACGACCGCAAGTCGCTCTCCACCGAGGAACTGGCGGAGTACCGCTCCCGCGGTATCCGGCGCACCCGTGCGACGAACGACCTGCCCCTGGAATTGTTCGAGGAGTATGCGGCGCTGGTCGACCCCGCCAACAGTCAACTGCTGAGCTTCCGCAAGGCCATGGTGGGCTGGCTGGTCCCCCGCTACTCGCTGTACGAGGTGCTGGAGGCATCGGTCCATGCCAACGTGGGCTACGCCGACGTGTTGGACGCCGTCGCCGCGCGGGGCGTCGGGACGCACCTGTACCTCTGGGCGGACTCGGCCTTCGCGCCACCGTCCGGCGCACCGCGGCCGGCCGGCGCGCTGATCCCACCGCACCACCAGGCGTACCGTGACGCCACCCGCCGTTGGCTCACCCCCAGGCTGACCGGCGACGGCCGCAGTCCCGGGGACGTTGTCAAGGTGCTGAGCGGAGGGGAGAACAGCCGCGACCTGTCCCGCGTGGACCGTGACCGGCTGAGGGCAGCGGAGAGCTGGAGCAGGCGCCATGGAGGAAGCATCCTGGACCGGCTGGGCGAGGCGCACATCATGGCGCTCCGTCTGTACACCGGGCCGGACAAGCCGATCTTCCACTGGTTCGGGACCGCCGGTGAGCCCACCCAGGACTCCCTGCGTCAGGAGCTGCACTCCATCGTCGAGGGGCAGCTGTCCCACGGCAGCTCCTCGTTCCCGTTGCTGCTGATGAAGCACCGGGAGTTCCGCAAGGCCGCCGAGCAGATCTCCGCGGAACGGAGCCGTCAGGGCCGGGCGAGGCACCGTCAGCCGTTGCTCGACGCGGTCGATCGGGTGGTCGACGCGGTCTTCGCCGAGATCCCGCTCCACCTGGCGATGGCCTACGACGGGCTGCGCAGGCTGCCACCCGCCGGCGAGAACGTGTTCTGGGCGGTCCGTGAACGGGAGCCGCTGACCGGCGCACCCGGCGAAAGGCCCCCTGGCGAGCTGTCCCATGTCGATGTGAGGGAGGGGGACGAGGCGCTGCCGAACCGCCTGGCGGCCATGAAGGACCCGGTCCCCGCGGGCGGCCACGCGAAGCCTGCCGGCCGGATAAGGCTGCTGGAGGTCATGGAGTCCGGCATCGCCTCCGACCTCTCGCCGATCGTCCTCGACCCCGCACGAGGCCGGACGATGTTCAGGCTGCCGGCGCGGCTGGACGTCGTGTCCCGCGAGATACGCGAGGACGCCGGCGGGGAGCCCTACGAGCACGTTCTGCTGCGCGAAAGCGACGCGCCGGAGCCGGACGCCGCGAACCCGGCCGCCGTGGAGCCGGCCGCCGCGAACCCGGCCGCCGTGGAGCCGGCCGTCGTGGAGCCGGACGGTCGCGAAGCCCCGCCCGCTGACTCGGCCACCGCTCCGGTGGGCCCGGAGGACCTCGCGCCCCGGGCCGTCGGTCCCGCCTGGCACAGGGTCGCCGACGAAGGTCGCGGCGAGGGGCTGTTCCACTTCACGCCGTCGGACTGGGCCCGGCGCATGGCGCCGTACAGCGAACTGCGGAACGTGAAGCACCTCGTGCAGTGGCAGCGGGACAGCGACAGCAACCTGGAGGGGGGCCGGTGGCCGCTGCACCGCTTCATTTCGGGTGGCTACGTGTTCTATGGCCGGCACGGGAGCGACGTGACGCCCCCGGACCTGGCGGAGATGCGCGAAAACCTGGACTTGGACAGCGTCGAGAACGTCATCATGCTGGAGTGCGGTGAGGGACTGAACCGGCTGCCCCTCGCCGACGCGGCCAACAGCCGCCAGGGCAGGCAGGCCGGCGATGTCGCCATGGCGCTCGGCAAGCGGGTCTGGATACCGCAGGACGGTGTGGCGGTCACCCTGGCGCCGGGCAGTCGCGAGCCGGTGATCCACCTGCGTGAGGACGGCGAAGGCAAGGCCACCATCCTGCTCGGGTTCGCCCCGAAGACGGGCCGGCCCTCACTGCCCCCGCGCCCCGCCGCCTTGGGCATCGAAGCCGAGGAGTTGCCGGACGCCACCTCCTACCCCGCCCCCGAGGACTGGAACGCTCCTGTCGACACCGACCGCTCCCGTGAGATTCCGGCTGAGGGCGCGGAAGACGCCGAGCACGCAGAGACCGCCGCATCGCGCGGCGCGTACCGGCGCACCGGCCCCCGTGCCGCCGAACTGGACGGCACGGGCTTGGCGCTGCACGAGTCGCCGGGGGCGGGTGGCCGGCTGCCCGACACTCTGCTGTTCACCGTCCGGTACGCGGCCCCCGACGCGTTGCGGGACGCCGGGATCGACACGTCCGACGCCTTCCGTGACTGGCTGGAGCGGCACGTCACGGACAAGGACGTGCCCGAAGACGCGCTGCCCCCGCTGGACGGCGGCCGGAACATCCCGGTGGACCTGCTGACAGCGATCGGTGTGCCGCTGACCCCCGATCAGCGATTCGAGGGCGCGTTCCTCGGCGGGCTTCCGTCCTCGGAGGTCATGGTGAGTACGGTCCAGCAGTTCCGCCTGCTGATGCGGGACCCGTCGTACGGGGGCGAGGGCGGCGGCTCGCTCGGGGATGTGCTCTCGGCGGTGGTGGCCCGCGACCTCGGCGTCGAGGTGGCCGTGGTGGGCCCGGACGGTGCGGTGAACTTCCACGGAGGCATCAAAGACGGCCGCCGTACCACGGCCGCCACGCCTCCCGCCGTCCTCGTCCGTGACGGCGACCGCTACCTCGCCGGCCTTCCGCTCGGGCCCGGCGAAATCCGCCAGAGACTGAACGACCGTCCATGACCTTCCCCCGAGGGATGGACAACAATTCGATATGCTCGCCACTCCGCATATTGATGCCTTGTGAAGCAGCGGCCGCTACGTCGACTCTCTCACTTGAGGACGTACCGTCAACAAGTGTTTTTCCCGGCCTTTCTCCGAATCACCTTCGATTTACCGAATGAGGATGCACAGTGAGCAAGACAGCGAAGTCGAGCGAAAGCGTCGCCCCGGCGAAGTCCGATGACCGGGAACCGGTGGCCGGGTCCGCCGTGAGCGAGGGCGCGGACGAAGCCGTCGAGCAGATCGACGGCGCTACCGAGAACATGCCGGATGTTCCGGACTCGATCCGCGAGGCCGCCCGGCTCGCCCCCGACCACTGGCTCGGCATGGTCGACCCGACCTGGCGCGGCGAGGCCGCACCCCCCGAGTGGGCCGTGGTCGGCCAGTGGCGGTCCAGCCCGGAGGGCGAGATCGTGGAGTGGCGGGACAACGAGGACTACAAGCCTTCTCCCACCGCGCTGGGCTGGCCGGAGCCCGCCGACAAGGTCGACGCCGCGGTGCAGTTGGCCGCGACCGGGTACGGGCCGGGCGAGGACGTCACGGAGGCGCTGGCCGCCCTGCCGGAGGCAGCGGTGTTCGTCACCCCCTCCGGTGACCCGCTGCCCGCCACCGCGCCGGACGGCAAGACCGCCATCGTGCCGGTGTTCACCTCGCCGGTCTATCTGCACACGTCGGGGCGCCTGGCGTTCGAACTGATGCCGATACCCGAACTGCTCGACCGGCTGCCCGAGGGGCACCTGCTCTACCTCAACCCCTCGGCGCCGGTGAGCATGACCCTGGAGACCGAGATGCTGCGCGCGGCGCTCGCCGGCCCGGACGCCCGGGAGTCCGAGGAGGAGCCCGCTGAAGCGGTCGCGGCAAAGGACAAGAGCGTCGACGCAGACAAGGACGCCGACGAGGCCGTTACGCCCCCGAGCCGTCCGGCTCGGCGGGCCACCACGCCACGTCGCACCTCGACTCGGACCAGGTCGGCCGACTAGGGGAACGGACAGGAGGGGGCGGGCGGCGGGGATCGGTCCCGCGGATCGAGCGCGAGCCACGGGACACGATCAGCGCCGTATCACCCCCGGCCCGGCCACCTCGGGAAGATTCCCGCGGGAAGGCCCGAACCGCCTCACCTCATCCGCGGGTTCGGTCGTCAGTAGGCCGCGAGTTCTGAGAGCTGGGCCGCCGGCCAGCCGCTGTTGGCCGTGAACCGGAGCTCGATGGAGCGGGTGGAGGCCGGGTCGAACCGGATGGTGACCGTGTTTCCGGAGGCCGCGTCGAACGTGTAGGAAGCGGCCGGGACCAGCAGGGAATCGCTGCCATACACCGCGAGGGTCTGCGTACGGGAGTTCCAGTCGGAGCCCGGGGGCAGCTTCAGCACGAGCTTGGAGATGGTCCTCTCGGATCCGAGATCGACGCGGATGGTATGCGGGAAGGCTCCGTTCGCGCTCTCCCAGTAGGTGGTGGCATCACCGTCCGTGAGGTGTGAGCCGACGTAGTCCTGTGTGGCGCTGTCGGCCCACACCGCCCCGCCCAGCGCCCGGTTCACGGTGCCGGGCGTCTTGGGGGCCGCGGCCTTGGTGGTGCGCGGTCGGGCCTTGGTGGGCGGCGCGGCTTTCGACGCCGATGCCGGCGCGGCCGCCTTGGGTGAGGCCGTCTTCTTCTTGTTCTTCTTCGTACTGCTCGGCTTCGCGGACGGCGACTTCGGAGCCTTGGTGCTCGGCGACGTTTCGGACGGCATGGCCGGGAGCGCTGCGAGGGAGGCCCTAGCCGCGGTGTCGTGCGGATTCCCGTGGTCGTCGCCCTGCGCGCTGATGACAGCGGGCAGGGCGACCAGCAGCGTCGCCACCAGCGCCACCGCGACCAGCAGCGGTTTCTTCGAGCCGTTCCGGGGCGGCGGTGTCACCTCGGCCACCTCCGTGTCGCCGGGCCCCTCCCCCCAGGGCGGCGCCGCCTCTTCGGCGACCGGTGCGATGAGCGAGGGCGGGGTCGATGTCTCGCCGCCCGCTTCGGCTTCGGCGCCGAGTCGCCCGGTGCGAGGACGTGGCCCGGCTCGTCGGCCGCGCCACCGAGGACGACCGCCCGGCGGACGCTGTCCGAAGCGGCGCCCTCCGGCAGCGGTGGGGGACCGCTGGAAGGGCTGGGCTGGTGACTGGGCATCGTGTCCCGCTCTCTGTCGAAGGGCCGCCCCGCCTCTGCCGCGGCCTCGCCGGACGGGTTCACAGCCACCCCGGGTTGCCGCAGCGCTGTCCACCGTGCCTGTTTCGCGCAACTCGACCGCGATGTAGGGGGTTGTCGGCACCCCGAGCGTGCCAGAGGTGTGCGCCGCGCTGTCCACCGGGAAACTACCCGCGCACATACGTGCGACGGATCAGACCTCCAGCGTGCCGTCCATCCCTTGTTCTTCGCAGGGAACCCCGGCCTTGGGGCCGGGCGGGAATGCGATCCTCGGCCCGGAGGTGCGAAGCGCCGGAGTTCTCTGCGTCTTTGTGGTGACGGTCAGACTGGGCACACACAGAGTTCTAGAGACGCTCAGGCACTCGGCGAGATGCTGCGGGATCACTGCTCCCCCTACAACGGGGCGTTGGTGGGCAACGAGGCGCCTCCATTTCCGTGCAGGGGTGCGAGACCCCTGCCTCCGGCCTGTCGCAGCAGGCCGAACCTCCCGCACCTGCCCCGAATGCGGGCACACCGCGAAGGACAACCGGCCCGCACAGGAGAAATTCTACTGCGTCGCCTGTGGCCACAACGCGCACGCCGACACAGTGGGAGCCACCAACGTTCTACGGGCCGGGCTGGTCCGTCGCGACGCCAACCCGGCATGGCGAGAAGCCTCCGGGGGAGCAGCCACCGTCTGTTCACCGGGTATTTGATGTGCGATTGATCGGCAGATGTCGGCGGAGCATACCTTCGCGAACGTAACCTCTTCGCATTCTGGCTCGTAGGTGGGGTGGCCGGAGATGACCGCGAGCATCGTCCTGCCTCATGGTTTGGAGTGGGTTTCCGCGCTGGCCGGTGGTGAGTGGCCGGAGGCGATGGAGGGTGATCTGTGGGATCTGGAGA
>NZ_JBEYFS010000377.1:0-6802 GCF_040634475.1 Streptomyces sp. NPDC007095 | reverse complement strand
GCCCTCGTACTGGACGTACTTGGGTCTGTGCCTGGTGCGGTGAGAGTGCGTGCATGGCGTCGCGGGGCAGACGGGAATTTGACGACAGGGCCTAGACCGCCAGGGAGTCCTCTGGACACTCAGGGCCTGGGGTCCTCGCCGTTCGGGTGGGGTTCCAGGGCGTCGAAGTCCGTCCAGCCCTCCCAGCGCCACACGTCCTTGTCCAGGTCCGGCTGGAGCGGCACGAAGCGGCCCAGTTCGAAGTCGCCCGCCTCCAGGTCGAACCAGCGCTCGTCGGCGACCTCGGTGCCCAGGCCCACGGTCCGCGCCGTCAGCCGGACGAGGAGCTTGACGCCGTACGAGCCGGACAGCTCCTTGCCCTGGATACGCCGAGCCCTCACTGCTCACCGGCGGCGAACTGCTCCAGCTCGACGTACGGCCGCTGCGGCTCGGCGAGTGGTACGTGGAGGAGCGCCAGGAGCAGCAGCGGCTCGACGAGGCGCTCGCCGACCTCGGCCAGGTCGGCACCGGGCACCGCCACCCGGTGATCGCCGTCGGCTCCAACGCCTCCCCCGGCCAGGTCGCCCACAAGCTGACCCGGCTCGGCATCCCGGCGACGGTGCCGATGGTGCCGGTGCGGGTGCACGGCATCGGGGTGGGCTGCTCGGGTCACATCAGTCCGGCGGGGTACGTGGCGGGGACGCCGTACGTCGACCCGCGCGCGGAGACCACGCTCGTCGTCACCTGGCTGGACTCGACACAGCTGAAGGCGGTCGACGACACCGAGTTCCCTGACTACCGGCGGGCGATACTCCCGGGCGACGCGTTCGCGATGACGATGCCCTCCGGGGAGCGGCTGGGCGGCGCCTACATCTACTTCAGCGCGCACGGAGTGCTTGCCGATCCGGTCACCGAGCAGCCGCGTCCGGGCGGCGGCGACCAGGCGGAGCTGCTCGCGGCGCTGCTGGCCGGGTCCGCCCGGCTGCGCGAACTGCTCGGTCCCGACCCGGCCACCTGGGTGCGGCGTGCGGGAGCCGACCGCGCGCTGCGCGAGCGGGGCACGCTGGTCTTCGGTGAGGAGGGCTGGGTACTGCCGCAGACGGACTTCCTGCCGTACGTCGACGACGCGTCCGAGCTGCGGCTGTACGACGACCTGCCACCGCTGGACGACTCGCTTCCCCGTCGGGCGTGAGGCCTGCTTGGTATCGGGTGCGGAGGTTCCGTTTCCACCCTGACCAGGCAGGACGGGTACCTGACAAAGACTGGGGTGCGGGTAAGACTCCAGGTAAGACCTTTACCCCAACCGTCCCCCGTGTGACCTGCACATTTTTACTTTCTCTTGAGTGGAACCGTCAGCGCCCCGATATCCTCCTAACCCTTACGGGGGCGTGCGCCCCGACGTCCTGAACCTTTCGATGGGTGCGGAGCATGATCGAGGCAGTCGGCCTGACGAAGCGCTACGGCGCCAAGACGGCCGTGTACAACCTTTCCTTCCAGGTGCGGCCGGGTGCCGTCACCGGCTTCCTCGGGCCCAACGGCTCGGGCAAGTCGACGACGATGCGGATGATCCTCGGCCTCGACAACCCCACCTCGGGGCAGGTCACCATCGGCGGCTTCCCCTACCGCAAGCTGCCCAACGCGCCCCGCCAGGTCGGCGCGCTCCTCGACGCCAAGGCCGTACACGGCGGCCGGCACGCCCGCAACCACCTGCTCTGCCTCGCCCAGCTGTCAGGCATCCCGGCCCGCCGGGTCGACGAGGTGCTCGGCGTGGTCGGGCTGCAGGACGTGGCCAAGAAGCGCTCCAAGGGCTTCTCGCTCGGCATGGGTCAGCGGCTCGGCATCGCCGCCGCGCTCCTCGGCGACCCTCAGGTGCTGCTCTTCGACGAGCCGGTCAACGGCCTCGACCCCGAGGGCATCCTCTGGGTCCGCAACCTGATGAAGGCGCTCGCGGCGGAGGGCCGCACGGTCTTCGTCTCCTCGCACCTGATGAGCGAGATGGCGCTGACCGCCGACCACCTGATCGTGATCGGCCGCGGTCAGCTGCTCGCCGACCAGAACATCAAGGACTTCATCTCGCACAACTCGGCCGACTTCGCCCGGGTCCGCACCCCGGAGACCGAGCCGCAGCAGCGCGAGAAGCTGACCGCCGCGCTCACCGAGGCGGGCGGCCAGGTGCTGCCGGAGCAGGACGGCGCGCTGCGCGTGATGGGCCTGCCGCTGCCCCGCATCAGCGACCTCGCGCACTCCGCCGACGTACGCCTGTGGGAGCTCTCTCCACACCAGGCCTCGCTGGAGGAGGCGTACATGCGGATGACGCAGGGCGCCGTCGACTACCGCTCGACCATCGACCAGAAGGCCGGGCTCCAGCAGGAGCTGCCGCCGGGTGCCATGCCGCCGCCACAGCTGCCGGTCGCGGGCCAGGGCCAGCCGGGCTGGTACGCGCCGCCGCCGCCCCAGCAGGGCGGGCAGCCGTTCGCGATGCCGCAGGGCGCCCCGCAGGCGGGCCCCTACGGCGCTCCGGGCACCCCGGGTGCGCCGGGTGCGCCGGGTGCCGCGGACGTCAACCCGTACGCCCAGCCCGCTCCCCAGACCCCCGCGCAGCCGGTCGTCGCGCCCCCGGCGCCCGCCGCGCCCACCGCCCCCGACCCGACCAAGCCCGAGGACGCCCGATGAGCACGCCCCCGCCCCCGATGCCGCAGCAGGCCGCCGCTGCCCCCACCTGGCAGGCGGCGCCCGGCACTTCGTACAGCTCGCCGATCCCGGTCACCCCCACTCACCTCGGCCACGCGCTCACCTCCGAGTGGACGAAGATCAAGTCGGTGCGCTCCACGCTGTGGACGCTCGGCATCTTCCTGCTCCTGGTGGTCGGCATCGGCTTCCTGGTCGCCGCGCAGACCCAGGACTCCGACTTCGGCGACGTGCCGTACACGATCCCGGCCTTCTTCGGGCTGATCCTGGGCCAGATCTGCCTGATCACGCTGGGCGTCCTGGTCGTCTCCTCGGAGTACGGCACGGGCATGATCCGCACGACCTTCACGGCCTCGCCGCAGCGCCACCGGGTGCTCACCGCCAAGCTGATCATCTTCTTCGCGGTGGCGTTCACCGTGTCCGTGTTCTCCATCGGCCTGGTCGGCCTCATGACCTCGGCCATGCACAGTGGTTCCTCGAACGTCTCGTGGGGCGGCACGGTCGTCAAGGCCGCGCTGTACGTCTCGCTGCTCGGCGTGCTGTCGCTCGCGGTGGGCTCGATGCTGCGGCACTCGGCAGGCGCGATCACCACGATGCTCGGCCTCGTGCTGGTGCCCGCGATCCTGCCCGCGTTCCTGATGATGTCGCAGAGCATGCGCACGATCGGCGAGAAGATGCAGGAGTACGCCGCTCCCAACGCCCTGGCCAGGGTCTTCGCGCTGGACAACGAGAACGGAAGCGGCGGCGCGCAGCTCGGCCTGCTCGCCGGGGTGACGGCGGCGGCGATCGCCGCCGCGTTCGTGCTGCTGGAGCGCCGGGACGTGTGAGGCCGCTGCGACCTGAAATCGCCTAGAACCTGGGCGCGTTACGGGACCGCTGCACCCTTGAGGTGCGGCGGTCCTTCGCGTTCCAGCAGGCCTTGTGCCAGTGGCGGCGCTCGTCGACGCCCGAGTGCTCCGGCCAGGCCACCACGTGCGGGACACCGGAGGGGATCATCTGGTCGCAGCCCGGGCAGCGGTAGGTCTTGCCCTCTGCGCTGGCGCCCGCCACATGACGCACGCTCCACTCCTCGCCCTGCCAGCTCTCCGTGGACTGCCAGCCGCCGTACCGCCCGGAGCGGTCGTCCTCCGCGCTCCGGTCGGAGGGGTCGGAACCCTTGGGGCGGTTGCGACGCGGGGACACAGGACACCTCACGGAGCTATACAGGGAGCAGGGTCTTCTCCAGCCTACGCGGAGCGGACAGGGGTAGCCGTACCCCACCGACCCCCTCAGACCGCCCTCCCGTCGGCCCATTCTGCAGACAATCCGCAAATCTCTCCGACAGGCCGTGTCCTCGGCACGTGTCGGACGGTTATGCCGGTGGGGGAGCTCCGCGTCGGAGCCGAGGAAGCAGGAAAGCACCATGCACGTTGGAAGTTTTGTACTGGCGGCCCAGTTCCCGGGCCAGGGCCAGGGGGAGGCCCTGCACCGCGCGGTGCGCACGGCCGAGGTCGCCGAAGAGGCCGGGCTCGACGCGGTGTGGCTGGCCGAGCACCACTTCGTGCCGTACGGGACGTGCCCGTCGGCGGTCACCCTGGCCGCCCTGCTGCTGGGCCGCACCAGCCGCATCCGCGTCGGTACGGCGGTCAGCGTACTGCCCACCGTCCACCCCGTCGCCCTCGGCGAGCAGGCCGCGCTGCTGCACATGACATCCGGCGGCCGTTTCACACTGGGCGTGGGGCGCGGCGGGCCCTGGGTGGACCTGGAGGTCTTCGGCGCGGGCCTGGAGGCGTACGAGAAGGGGTTCCCGGAATCACTCGATCTGCTGGTGCGCTGGCTGCGCGAGCCGTCCGTGGAAGGGCGGGGTGAGCGGTTCAGGTTCCGCGAAGTGCCCGTCGTGCCCCGGCCGTCGGAGGCGCTGAGCGGCTCCCCCGGCCCTGAGGTCGTCGTCGCCTGCACCTCGCCGGCGAGCGTGCGGCTCGCCGCCGAGCGGGGGCTGCCGATGCTCCTCGGTATGCATGTCGGTGACGAGGAGAAGGCCGAAATGGTGTCCCTGTGGCGACAGTTGGCGCGTGTGGCGGGCCGTTCGACGGACGAGATCCTCGGCGCGGCCCATGTGTCGGCCGGCGTCTGCCAGATCGCGGACCGTCGCACCGACGCCGTCGAGACCCTCCTCAAGGCGATGCCGGGCTGGCTGAGGCAGGGGCTGGACGCGCATGTGACGGTCGACGGCCGTGCCCGCGCGATGCGGGACCCGCTGGCGTACACGGAACTCCTTTGCGGGCTGCATCCGGTGGGCACGCCGCGCCTGTGCGCCGACCGTCTCGCGGCCACCTCGGAGCGCACCGGAATCTCCCGCTTCGCCCTCCTCGTCGAGGGCTCCGGCGACCTGGCGGCGACAGAGGAGAACGTCCAACGGCTCGGCACCGAGGTACTCCCCCACCTCGGCTGAGACAGGTCACCGCGGACGGCGTGGGCCCGGGAGAGGGTGCGGGTGCCCTGGGCCCACCAAGGGTCTCCAGGGCCCCACGACCGGCTTGTCCCGCCCCGCGGCCCGGACAACTCGGTCTTCCTGCCCCGACGCACACACCCACCCACCCACGATCCAAGTCCCGCCGTCGGCCCGGGGACCCGGGGGAGCCTGCCGCCCCGTACAGATGCACCTCCCGCGTACGGAGCGGCAAGCAATGCGGCATCAAGGCGTCACGTCAGCAGTCTCGGAATTCCGGCGACTGATTCAGCAGCTGACTGCGCACCGAGGTGAAGCGTGCCAGCGTGTCGTCCACTGAGGCGTCCAGTGGGAACACCGCCACCCGATGGCAGTTCTGGAAGGCCAGCCGCACACCGAAGTGCCGCTGCAGCGCGCCGCGTATCGCGTCACTCGCGAGCGCACGCAGCAGCTGGCCACGCGCCTGCTCGTCCGGCGGAGGCGTCTGGTTGTCGGCGAAGTTGCCGCCGTCCACCTTCAGCTGAGCCACCAGGGAGCTGATCATCTCCCATGCGTAGGGCAGGGAGGTCCGGACGCAGTCGACGAATTCTGCTTCGTCGACCTCGCCTCGCTCGGCCTTCTCGAGTAGGGCCGGTGAGACGTCGAGCGACATGGGTTCTCCTCTCGCACCCCCAGACCTCGGGGGTTGCCGGACAGGTAAGGGACATTCGCGATATCGAACACTCTGAGTACACGCATCGCGACCTCCCGTTTATACGGTAAGCAACGTACGGTGACGGCACCAGGAGAATGCGCACATAGTGAACTCCCAGTAGGCCCACAATCAGCCACGACCGAACAGGCGTCTTCCAGGGCGAATCGCGTGGACCTCTGCCCGTCGAGTAGCGTTGCGGACCATGCGTCTCGTCATTGCCCGCTGCTCCGTTGACTACGCGGGCCGGCTCACCGCCCATCTCCCGTCGGCCCCCCGCCTCATCCTGGTGAAGGCGGACGGCAGCGTCTCGATCCACGCTGACGACCGGGCCTACAAGCCCCTCAACTGGATGTCGCCGCCCTGCACCCTGAAGGAGGGCTCCGGCGACGAGGAGGGCGTCTGGACCGTCATCAACAAGGCGGGCGAGAAGCTCATCATCACGATGGAGGAAGTCCTCCACGACTCCTCGCACGAACTCGGCGTGGACCCCGGCCTGATCAAGGACGGCGTGGAAGCGCACCTCCAGGAGCTCCTCGCCGACCGCATCGAAACGCTCGGCGAGGGCTACACGCTCATCCGCCGCGAGTACATGACGGCCATCGGCCCCGTCGACATCCTGTGCCGCGACGGCGAGGGCCAGACCGTCGCCATCGAGATCAAGCGCCGCGGCGAGATCGACGGCGTGGAGCAGCTCACCCGCTACCTGGAGCTGCTCAACCGCGACCCGCACCTCGCGCCGGTCCGGGGCGTCTTCGCCGCCCAGGAGATCAAGCCGCAGGCCCGCGTCCTCGCCACGGACCGCGGCATCGGCTGCACGGTCCTGGACTACGACGCGCTGCGGGGCATCGAGGACGACAAACTGCGGTTGTTCTGATTCGAACGACTTTGACTCAATCGGCCATGTGGTTCACCGGTCAGGGCCGACGAGCAGCGCCCCGGACCGGTCCGCCTCCCAGGCCGCGCAGCCGGATGCGCCCGAGGCTCCCGACTCGTCCGCCCCCGGCACCTCAGCG
>NZ_JBEYFS010000376.1:0-6827 GCF_040634475.1 Streptomyces sp. NPDC007095 | reverse complement strand
CCAACGTGACAGCGCCCTCGAAATGTAGGTCGAAGGCGTCTTCCAGCGCCACACAGCTGTCGCAGGGGCCGACAGGGAAGCCGTGCATCGAATTATCGGCTCTTCACAGATGAGAGTGTGGTCCTCGCCGCTGGGACCGGCGCGTCGGTGACGGGATAGGCGTCGATGTCTCCCGAGGATGGACGTTCTCACACTGCCCATCTGGACGCTCTCGACATGCCCGACGCTACCGTCGCGGCGCGCCCCGATCATGGGTTCACGCGCGCTGATCTGACCACGTTCTGCCGTCTCGATGAGCTCGGACTCGAGGTGACCGGCCAGCGTCTCGCACCCGACCGGGCCGTGCTCGCCTGTCGGGTCCTCGAACCCGACCAGTGGTGCCGCCGCTGCGGTGGCGAGGGGACCGTGCGTGACACGGTGACCAGGCGGCTCGCACACGAGCCGCTCGGCTGGCGGCCCACGACGTTGGCGGTCACGATCCGCCGCTGCATCGCGCGGTCCCTGTCGCTCGAAGTCCCGACAGCGGACGACAGTCGCTGACCGGTCTCGTGTCGCCGGACGAGGATAGCGATCACAGCGATCCGGATTTCCCTCAGCTAGGACCTTCTGCGTTTTCGAGCTTGGCCCAAATCCGGGTGATGGCAGCAATGTCATCGTCGTCGAGGGGATCGACGAAGTGTCTCTTGACCGAATCCTCGAAGGTTCGTCTGACCGTCTCGGCGAAGTGCCGTCCGCTTTTGGTGAAGCTGATGAGCGATACGCGCCCGTCGCCTTGGTCGGCGCCACGCTGGAGGTGCCCGGCATCGATCAGATTCTGGACCAACCGTGATGCTCGAGTGGGGCTCACGCTGACAAGTTCGCCAGACAGAACTCGAACCGACTGAGGCTCGGTTTCCAGGAGCCAGCACAGGATCTCGACGGTGCTGAACGAGATCTTGTGCTGGTCCATCAGCGCGGCGTCGATCCGCCCGGTAACTGTGGAGTGGGTGAGCAGCAGCGCAAACCAGCCCTTGACTTGGTCCGGGGAAATGATTCGCGGTTGCGACACGGGTGCCTTCACACCCAGCAGCATACCCGGAAACTGAGTGCCCTCCCAGTTAGGTGCGCGCGCACGCATCTGGTACGGTGAGCATGTAGTCACGAACGGGAGAACAGTCCCGTTTGCGGAGCGCTTCGCACAACCGGCACGTACTCGCCGGCCCGCGTGCCCCGCAGGGTCCGCGCACCGTTCGGCCGTTCGGCCGACAGAAGGATGAAGGTCAACATGTCCAAGCTTGATGGCAAGGTCGCCGTGATCACTGGAGCAACCTCTGGGATGGGGTTGGCGACGGCCAAGTTGTTCGTGGCCGAAGGCGCCGACGTGTTCATCACCGGACGAGACAGGCGCAGGCTGGATGAGGCAGTCGCCTCCATCGGCCACAACGTGACGGGCGTACAGGCGGACTCAGGAAATCTCGACGACCTGGCTCGCTTGGCCGAGACCGTGCGGGAGCGTCACGGACGAGTCGACGTCCTATTTGCGAGCGCCGGCCTCGGATCGGTTTCGGACCCGCTGGGAAGCATCACCCCGGATACGTTCGATGCGCTGGTGGGCGTGAACTTCCGCGGCACTGTGTTCACCGTTCAGTACCTGCTGCCGCTGATGAGCGACGGTGCGTCGATCATCCTGAACGGCACGACCAGCGCGACCAAGGGCATTCCCGGTGCCGGGGTCTACTCGGCGAGCAAGGCCGCCGTGCGTTCACTCGCCCGCACCTGGGCCGCGGAGCTGAAGGTCCGCGGCATCCGGGTGAATGTCGTCAGTCCCGGTTCGATCGACACCGCGCTCTTCAGCACCGTATCCCCCGAGATTCGGGAGCAGATCACCGCCGCCATCCCTCTGGGACGGCTGGGAAGCAGCGAGGAAATCGGGGCTGCTGCGCTGTTCCTGGCCTCCTCGGACGCCAGCTTCATCACCGGCGCAAACCTAGTCGTCGACGGCGGGTTCAGCCAGATCTAACAGCGAGCGACGACCAGAGAAGCGCCTCATGTCGGCGCTCCGACCTAACCGCACCAGGGCAGAGAAAATGAGCCCCAAGCAGTCCCACGATGAACATGGCTTGGTCTTCGGCTCGGCCAGGGCCCAGACGGACGGCTGGGGCTCAGCAGTCACACTGACCCCGCTCGTCGTCGGTGGTCTCCTGCTGGTCGGCTTCGTCGTGCTCCAGAAGGTCGACCGTCACCCGCTCATCCCGCTGCGCGTACTCGCCGACCGCAATCGCAGTACGGCCTACCTGACGCTCTTCCTGGCGAACGCGGCGGTATTCGCAGTGTTCCTGTTCCTGACGTACTACTTCCAGGGCGTGCTGCGCTACTCGCCGATCACGACCGGCGTCGCGTTCCTGCCGCTGATGGTGACAATTGGCGTGGTAGCCACACTGACCCAGGGCGTGCTGCTGCAGCGCCTGACCATGCGGTTCATCGTCGCCGCCGGCTTGATCGCCTCCGGTGCTGGGGCCGCCTTGCTGACCCAGGCCGATGCGGGCAGCCCGTACGCGGCCTGGGTGCTGCACGGGCTGGTGCTGATCGGAACGGGTATCGGCTCGGCCGCCGTCGTGGCCGTCGCGGTCGGGCAGATGGGCGTCGAACCGCGCGACGCCGGCACCGCCGGGGCGCTCAACAATGTCTCACAGCAGCTCGGCTCAGCGCTCGGCGTCGCCTTGATCAGCACCTTCGTCGCCACCGCAACCAACCACTACCTGACCGACCATGGCAGCACGGCCGTCGTCGGTGCCACCGTGCACGGGTTCGCCATCGGATTCTGGTGGGCCGCGGGCCTTTTCTGGGCCGCCGCTGTCATCTGCGGCGCCCTGATCCGCGGCGGCACCAGCCTTCACCACGAGGCCGGCCAGCCCGAGCCTCTCGACGGAATCGTCAGCGCCCTGATCTGACAACACGCCGTGGGCGACGACGTCGCGCGTCGCGGCTGACCACACACAAACGACTGAAGGAGACATCGATGCCTGACTATGGTCATCCCCTGCGTTTCGCAACATTCATTGGTCCCACGAACTCCCCGGCGACCCGTCCGGTCGAGTTGGCGCAGCTCAGTGAGCGGCTCGGTTTCGACTTCGTGACCTTCCAGGATCATCCCTACCAGTCGAGCTTTCTCGATACCTGGACTCTGCTGAGCTGGGTGGCCGCGCGGACCGAGCGCATCGGTCTGTCTGGCAATGTGCTCAACTTGCCGCTGCGTCAGCCCCCCGCCGTGCTCGCCCGCGCGGCCGCCAGCCTCGACCTGCTCTCCGGTGCTCGGATCAGCCTCGGGCTCGGGGCCGGCTTCTACTGGGATGCGGTGCAGGCGATCGGCGGACGTCGATTGACCCCGTTGCAGTCAGTGGCGGCGTTGAGCGAGGCGATCGACGTGATCCGCGGGGTGTGGGACGCCGACGGGCCCGGACGACTGGATGTCGACGGGGAGTTCTATTCGGTCCACGGCGCCGAGCGCGGACCCACGCCCGCACACGAGATCCCGATCTGGCTCGGAGCCCACAAGCCGAAGATGCAGGGCCTGGTGGGACGTAAGGCCGATGGCTGGTTGCCGTCGCTGCCGGTCATGGAGCCAGGCGGCCTCCAGAAGGGAAACGCGATCATCGACGACGCCGCGCGGGCCGCTAACCGCGACCCCCGCGAGATCACCCGGCTGCTGAACATCTTCCCGAGTCAGCAGACCGCGGAGGCACTGGCCCAGATGGCCGTCGAGGACGGTGTCAGCGTCTTCATCCTGGCCAGCGACGACCCGGACGTACTCGAACGCTTCGCCACGGAAACTATCCCCGCCGTACGCGAACACGTCGCCCGCGAACGCTCTTAGCACTCCGCCCTGCGCGGCCAATGCTCTCGACGCAGCCCACCACACCGGCAAGACCCCTATTACCCAGCAGTTGATCGATAGACAGCAAAGGAAAACGTCATGACCACCATCAGCATCATCGGCTCGGGCAACATGGCCACCGCCATCGGCACCCGGGCGGCGAAGCACGGCCACACCATCGAGCTCATGAGCCGCAACACCGTCAAAGCACAGGCGCTGGCCGACCAGATCGGCAATGGAGCCACCGTCGGCGTGTTCGGTGCAACGCCGGCAGGTGACATCGTCATCGTGGCCGTCCCGTACACCGGCGCAGTCGACGCGGTCATTCGCTACGACGGCGCGTTGGCCGGCAAGATCCTCGTCGACATCTCCAATCCTTTCAACACCGACGCCGACGGGCTCGCGACTACCCCAGGTCGCTCGGCGGCCCAGGAGATCGCCGCTGCCGCCCCCGAGGGCACACCGGTCGTGAAGGCGCTGAACTCGATATTCGGCCACGTCCTCGCTCACGACAAGCCCCTGGACGCGTTTCTTGCCGGCGACGACGCAGAGGCGAAAGCCCAAGTCGCGGCGTTTCTGAAGAGCATCGGCATGCGGCCTCTCGACGCCGGAGGGCTCCAGATGGCGTCGGTCCTTGAATGGACCGGCCTCCTGCTAATGGGGCTGGCCCGCCACGGCGCCGGCTTCGACATCGCCCTCGGCGCAGAATTCAACTGAATACCTGGCTGTCTCGGCTGCCCCGTGCTGATCGGGTGAGGTAGTTGGGCGGCTGTGTGACTGGCACGGCCTCGGTGATCCGAGGGCGACCGGTGTTCAAGGACGTCGTTCCTAGGCCGACATCGAGCAGTAGCAACGACAGAGTAGGTGCTTTCGAGAAGGGAAGCAGAACTATGACAACGGTTGGATTCATCGGAAGTGGGCAGATCGGGAGCGCCGTCGCGCGGCTCGCCATCGAAGCCGGGCACCGGGTGGTGCTGAGTAACTCGCGCGGTCCCGAAACGCTCGCGGACTTGATTACGGAACTGGGGCCGCAGGCGTCGGCCGCGTCGAGCACGGATGCCGCAGCGGCCGGCGACATCATCGTGGTAGCGGTGCCAGTCAGGGCCTTTCCTAGGCTGCCCGCCGCGCCACTAGTCGGGAAAACAGTCATCGATACTTGCAACTACGGCCCCGAGCGGGATGGGCCCATCCCCGAACTCGACGACAAGTCGCTGACCTCGAGCGCACTACTGCTGCGCTATCTCCCGGACGCCGTGCTGGTGAAAGCGTTCAACAACATCTTCTTCAAGCACCTGCTGTCACTCGGCCGCCCGGTAGGAGCCGCCGACCGCTCCTACCTGCCGATCGCCGGCGACTCCACTGAGGCCAAGGCGACGGTGGCCGAGTTCATCGACTCGATCGGCTACAGCGTGGTGGACACAGGACCGCTGGCCGACAGCTGGCGGCAGGAGACGAGCACGCCGGTGTGGGGGGCGCCATATGGACCGTACTCGGAAGAGGAAGGCCGGCCGGTCGGCGCGAATGCGATCCGCGCCGCCCTGGCCAGGGCCACGCGGTAACCGCAAGTCGGCGCGCGCCGCAGCACTTCTCGCTGCTCCCGCAAGGCCCATGAACGCGTGCAGCAGGTGCACAAGATGGTCCCATATAGGGGCCTGAGGAAGCGGGCCGTCGACTAGCCTCGCCGTTTCAGTTGGGGTTGCTGGGTGGCTGAGCGAGGTTGTTTGAAGCCGTGTCGGCCGGTGGACATGGTGAGGGCCCGGCGCGGTGGTCGGGTTCTCCAAGGTCCTTGAGTCGAGGTGGGCGGGGACGGCGAGTCAGCCGGCGGGGCGGGGGAGTGCGGCCAGGCGGTGGAATGTGGCCGTGAGTTCGTGTCGCCAGGGCCAGGTCGCCGATATCCGAAGGCGTAGGCGGCGGCCGCCCCGGGTGAGGCGGGCGGCGACGTGCAGGATCCGGTAGCGGAGTTTCTTGGGTTCGGCGGCCGCGAGTTCGCCGTCCAGCAGGAGGACGCGGGTCCAGGCGAGGAGGTCGATCGCCGCGAGGCTGAGTTCGAGCCATGCGGCGTTGATGTTGAAGTTGCGGGAGGGGAAGCGGCCGAAGCCGGTGGTCTTGCCGCACCGGATGTGGTCCTCGACGGTGGCGTGTCCGCGGTGGCGGACTTCCAGGAACTGGGCCGAGCCGGCGGTGAACGGTGTGTCGGTGAGGAAGGCCTGGTGGCGCAGGCCCTCGTCCTGGTCGAACAGCGAGAGCTGGGCTCCGGGGTGGGGACGTTCGCGGCGGACGATGATGCGGGTGCCGACCGGGTAGCCGGCAAGGTCGACCGCGCCGGTCAGTTCGGCGACCTCGGCGGACTCGCGCAGCGTGCCGTCCTGGTCCAGGGCGGGGTGCCAGACCTGCTCGGGCAGGGCCCGGATCGCGCGACGGACCGGCTCTGTGACCGCGTATCCGACCGAGAAGCGCAGGTCCAGGCCGTGCCCGCGCAAGTCTCGGAGGTGAGCGAGGAACGCCTTCGCGGATCCCGCGCCGTCGGTGCGGATGAGGATGTCGGTCCCGTGCCGGTGGGCGTCGGGGATCTGTGCGAGGGCCTGGTCGAGCACCGCGACGTGATCGGCGGCGGTGTTGGCGCCGGCGTTTCCGGGCCGCAGGATGCCGGACATCGCCTCGCCGGTATTGGCCAGGAAGCACAGCAGCGGGTGGAACCCGAAGCCGCCTTTGTAGGTGGGTGCGGCCGCTTCCTTCTCGGAGTGACAGGTGATCAGGGTCGCGTCGAGGTCCAGGACCAGGCCGGTCACCTCGCGCCCGCCGGCCTTCACCGCCGGTATGCCGGAGCCGGTCTCGTCGGCCTGCAGCCAGGCCACTTCCCGGGCCTGAGCGCGGGCGGACCGCAGCCGGTCCAGTACCCGTTCGTCGACGGCGGCCAGCAGCCGCCAGGCCGTCGGCGTGGAGGCCACCGGGCCGAACGGCGCTGTCACGTTGA
>NZ_JBEYFS010000375.1:0-6845 GCF_040634475.1 Streptomyces sp. NPDC007095 | reverse complement strand
GCGCCACCGCACCGGCCGAGCGGGCGACCTTGCTGGCGCAGTCGGGCCGGCTCGCCTGGGAGCGCGGGGACCGCGAGGAGTCGCTGCGCTACTACGAGGCCGCGCTGAGCAACGATCCCCACCAGCACGGCGCGCTCGCCGGACAGGGGCGTGCTCTGGCGGCGCTCGGGCGCAACGCGGAGGCGCTGCGTGCGTACCAGGCGGCGCTCGCCCAGGAGCCCGATCCGCGGTACGCGCTGGAGCTGGGCGAGCTGTACGAGACGCTGGGGGAACGCGACGCGGCACAGACGCAGTACGCCCTGCTGCGGGAGCGGGTGCGCACCGACGCCGCGGCCGGTGTCGACGACGAACTGGTCCTCGGGCTGTTCGAGGCGGACCACGGCGATCCGGAGGACGCGGTGCGCCGGCTGCGCGAGGAGTGGGAGCGCCAGCCGGGTGTCGCCGTCGCGGACGCGCTGGGATGGGCGCTGCACCGGGCCGAGGAGGACGAGGAGGCGCTGAAGTTCGCGACGAAGGCGACGGACAAGACGAAGGGCGGCGGCGTCCGCAGCGCGCTGTACGTCTTCCACCGGGGGCAGATCGAACGCGAGCTGGGCCTGCTCGCGCCCGCACGCCGCCACATCGCGGAGTCCCTCCAGATCAACCCGTACTTCTCCCCCGTCCTCGCCCCCCAGGCCCGGCACGCCCTGGCCGCCCTCGGCGAGCCGCCGGCGGAGCCGCTGCCCGAGCCGAAGGACGAGACCCCGACGGAACCGGAGGGCGCGGCGGGGCCGCCGGGCACTGCCGTGAATCCGGCGAACCCGGCGGCCCCGCGGGCGCCCCGTCGACCCAGAGCAACGCGGGCGCCGGCACCGGCGCCGGCGCCGCGACACACGGCGTCACGCTGACAGATGACAGATGACCGCTGCCCGCTGCCCGCTGCCCGCTGCCAGATGACAGATGACAGATGACAGATGACAGATGACAGGCGACAGGCGACAGGCGACAGGCGACAGGCGACAGGCGACAGGCGACAGATATCCGCGTTTGATCCCTACAGGTTGCCGCGCTTCTCCTGCTCACGCTCGATCGCCTCGAAGAGCGCCTTGAAGTTGCCCTTGCCGAAGCCCATCGAGCCGTGTCGCTCGATGATCTCGAAGAAGACGGTCGGCCGGTCCTGGACCGGCTTGGTGAAGATCTGGAGCAGATAGCCGTCCTCGTCGCGGTCGGCGAGGATCTTGAGCTCGCGCAGGGTGTCGACGGGGACCCGGGTGTCGCCGACCCACTCGCCGAGGGTGTCGTAGTACGAGTCGGGCGTGTCCAGGAACTGGACCCCGGCCGCACGCATGGTGCGTACGGTCTGCACGATGTCGTTGGTGTTCAGCGCGATGTGCTGGACGCCCGCGCCGCCGTAGAACTCCAGGTACTCGTCGATCTGGGACTTCTTCTTGGCGATGGCGGGCTCGTTGATCGGGAACTTGACCTTGAGCGTGCCGTCGGCGACGACCTTCGACATCAGCGCGCTGTACTCGGTCGCGATGTCGTCGCCCACGAACTCCTTCATGTTCGTGAAGCCCATGACCTTGTTGTAGAAGCCGACCCATTCGTTCATGCGGCCGAGTTCGACGTTGCCGACGCAGTGGTCGATGGCCTGGAAGGTGCGGTGGGCGGGCGGTTCGACGATCGGGGCGGCGGCGGTGAACCCGGGGAGGTACGGGCCGTCGTAGCCGGTGCGTTCGACGAGCGTGTGCCGGGTCTCGCCGTACGTGGCGATCGCGGCGAGGACGACGGTGCCGTGCTCGTCCTTGAGCTCGTAGGGCTCGGCGAGCGGGCGGGCGCCGTGCTCGACGGCGTACGCGAACGCGGCGCGCGCGTCCGGGACCTCGATGGCGAGGTCGACGACCCCGTCACCGTGCGCGGCCACGTGCTCGGCCAGGAAGTGGCCCCAGGTGGTGGCGGGCTTGATGACAGAGGTGAGGACGAAGCGTGCCGAGCCGTTCTCGAGGACGTACGACGCCGTCTCGCGGCTGCCGTTCTCCGGTCCGGAGTAGGCGACCAGCCGCATGCCGAAGGCCGTGGAGTAGTAGTGCGCGGCCTGCTTGGCGTTGCCGACGGCGAAGACGACCGCGTCCATTCCCTTGACCGGGAAGGGGTCTGCCTGCCGGGCGGTGTCGGGAGTGAGGTGTGTGGTCTGCGTCATGGCCGCAGACTCTCTCCGTTCCACAAGGTGCGCAATAGTTTGCGTGAGAGCTGGACAATGTGCTCAGCAAAAGGCTCATGCCTGCGGGCGTTCTGTACATGATGACCACCCGGGAGGGCGGCATGGCAATCGATCACCTGGACGGCCGGCTCATCGTGCTGCTGGCCGAGGAGCCGCGCATCGGCGTGCTGGAGATGTCCCGGCGGCTCGGGGTCGCGCGCGGCACCGTGCAGGCCCGGCTGGACCGCCTTCAATCGAATGGAGTCATCCGGGGATTCGGTCCGCAGGTGGATCCGGCCGCGCTCGGCTACCCCGTCACGGCCTTCGCGACGCTGCAGATCCGGCAGGGACAAGGCACAGACGTACGGGCGCACTTGGCGACCGTCCCCGAGGTACTGGAGCTGCACACGACCACCGGCAGCGGCGACATGCTGTGCCGCCTGGTGGCCCGCTCGAACGCCGATCTCCAACGTGTGATCGACCGGGTCGTCGGTTTTGATGGCATCGTCCGGGCCTCCACGGCGATCGTCATGGAGAACCCCGTTCCGCTGCGGATCATCCCGCTGGTGGAGCAGGCGGCGACCGAGCACTGACCGACGACCGGGCATGTGGCGTGAACTCGGCAGTACCTGAGCGGGTGACAGGTGTGGACACCAACGCCGATCACATCGCGGCCCATGCGGTTCGGGACGTGCGGCTGACCATGAACCCTGGCAGCAGGACTCGCTCCCGCTCAACCTGTGGGAACGATTCGTCAAGGGAGGGTGAGCGGGCCGAAACCTTCCAAAGGAGTGGTTGCAAAGAAACCCTTGCAAGCATTTCTTTGCAACGCTACCTTTGCATGCATGGAAGAGGAACCTCTGACCGAGGAACGACTGGTCCGCACCCTCGACGCCCGCACCCTGCGCGGCATCGCCCACCCCCTGCGCATGCAGTTGCTGTACGCGCTGCGGCAGCGGGGGCCCGCCACCGCGTCGATGCTCGCCGAGCGGCTGGGCGAGTCCAGCGGGGCTACCAGCTATCACCTGCGGCAGTTGGCCACGCACGGCTTCGTCGAGGACGCACCCGAGCGGGGCAAGGGCCGTGAGCGCTGGTGGCAGGCCGTCGACCAGGGCTTGTACTTCGACGCGAACCTGCTCAAGGACGGCGACCCGGTGGTGCGCGGAGCGGCCGACATGTACCTGCATGAGATCGCGACCACGCACACGCGTGAGCTGTCGACGTGGCTGGGTACTCGCGACGACTGGTCCGAGGACTGGTACCGGGGCAGCGACATGAGCGACTGGACCCTACGGCTGACGGCCGCGCAGTCCCGTGAACTCATCCAGAAGATGCACGACCTGCTCGAAAGCTACCGGCCCCTCGCCCACGCCGAGGACGACCCCGCCGCGGAGCAGGTCCGCATCCACACCCACGCCTTCCCCCTCACGCAGGACCGAACGGAGACGCACCCATGACGCACGCCGAAACCCACCTCGCCCTGCACCACACCCGCGCCGCCGAACTCCGGGCCCAGGCCGAAACCCACCGCCTGGCCACCTCCGCCCGGCGCCCCGGCGAACTGCGCACCCGCCTCGGCTGGACCCTCGTGGAGGTCGGACTGCGTCTCGCCGCCGCCCCCCGAATCGCCGTCGCGCACTAGCGGCGCACCAGCGCGGCTCGCTAGCAGCTGGGGACCGAGCCCTTCCCCTTCTCCAGGGAGACCAGCGCGTCGACCGCGCCCTTGAGCGTGGTCACCGGAACCAGTCGCAGCCCCTTGGGCAGTTCCGACTTGGCGTCCGAGCACTCCGCCTTCGGGACCAGGAAGACCGTCGCGCCGTCGCGCCGGGCGGCCTGCGTCTTCAGGGCGACCCCGCCGACCGCGCCGACCTTGCCGTCGGCGTCGATCGTCCCCGTACCCGCGACGTCGCGACCGCCCGTGAGGTCGCCGCCGCTGCCGTCGCCGTCCAGCTTGTCGATGATCCCGAGCGTGAAGAGCAGTCCGGCGCTGGGCCCGCCGACGTCGGCCAGCTTGAGCGTGACCTTCACGTCGTTCTTCTCGTGCAGATAGGACAGCGCCGCCTCGGTGGCCGTGTCCTGGGACTTCTTCATCTCGTCCGCGTTGTGCTGCTCGATCTCCTTGACGGAGTTCCCGCTCGGGTAGACCGAGTCGCGCGGCATCACGGCCCGGTCCGTACGGAACCAGCCGTCGATCACGTCACCGAGGCTGACGCTCGCGTCCGGCCCGGTCGCCTCGATCGTCGTCATCCGCAGCTGCCCGCTCGTCGTGCGGGTGGGCGCTCCGCTGATCGTGATCACCGGGTCGCCCTTGTTCTCGCCGAGAACGTTCGCCGTCATGCCGGGCTGCGCCACGGAGAAGGGCAGCGGCGCGAACGCCGCCGTGGCGAGCAGGGCCACGACGGGAGCGGCGCAGACGGCGATGGCCTGGAGGCGTGTGAGGCGAGAGAGCACAGGATCAATCTAACGTCACCGCTCGGCGCGGCCTCCGTACAGGTCCCGCCGGGCGGTGGTGAAGCGGCGCAGCGCCTCCGGCAGCGGCTCGGTCCCGATGCCCGGAGTGCGCGGCACCGGCAGATGACCGTCCTGAAGGACGAAGGGCTCGGTGATGTCCTCGGCGAAGTAGCGGCTGGAGGCGGAGGTGTCACCGGGGAGGGTGAAGCCCGGCAGGGCCGCCAGGGCCAGGTTCGGGGCCCGGCCGATGCCCGTCTCCAGCATGCCGCCGCACCAGACCGGCACCCCGTGCGCGTGGGCGACGTCATGGATGCGGCGCGCCTCCAGGTAGCCGGCGACCCGGGCGGGCTTCACGTTGACGACCCGGCAGGCGTCCATGGCGATCGCGGAGGCGGTGTCGCGGGCGCTGTGCAGGGACTCGTCGAGGCACACGGGGGTGGCGATGCGCTGCTGGAGCCGCGCGTGCGCGTGGAGGTTGTTCTCCTCCAGCGGCTCCTCGATGAGCAGCAGCCCGAACGCGTCGAGCCGGCGCAGGTGCTCGGCGTCCGCGAGCGAGTACGCCGTGTTGGCGTCCACCTGGAGCGGCAGTGCGTCCCCGAAGCGCTCACGCACGGCCCGTACGGGCTCCAGGTCCCAGCCGGGTTCGATCTTCAGCTTGATCCGGACGTACCCCTCGGCGAGATAGCGCTCGACGTCGTCGAGGAGTGCCGGGACGGAGTCCTTGATGCCGACCGACACTCCGGCGGGCACGCGGTCGTGGACGGCTCCGAGGTAGGTCGCGAGCGACATGCCGTACGCGCGCAGCTCGGCGTCGAGGACGGCCGTCTCCAGGGCCGCCTTGGCCAGCTCGTGCCCCTTGATCTTCGCCGTCGCGGGGGCGAGCGCGGCGGCCGTGAGATACGGGAGGGCTGCCACGCGCGGCAGCAGGAAGTCACGGAGCACGATCTCGGCGCCGGCCACGAACTCCGAGCAGTACAGCGGCTCGGGGTCGGCGGCGAACTCCGACCAGCCCTCGGCCGCGTCCGTGACGACGTGCAGGAGGAAGGTGTCCTTCGTCGTCATGGTCCCGAAGGAGGTGCGGAAGGGGGTGACGAGGGGCAGCGCGATGTGGACGACTTCGACGCGTTCGAGTTTCATGCGGCGCCTTCCGTGGCGGGGCGGGTGAGGGTGTACCAGCCGTCGCGGGACATCCCCGTGGCGACGTACCCCTCGGCAAAGGCCTCCGTGAAGACCGCGCGTACGGCGTGGCGCCAGCGCAGCGCGAGCACCGGGTCGGCGGCGCGCAGCTTGACGACGTCGTCCGGGACCCGGCACCAGATGTGCCGGTCGGAGGTGTCGCGGCGGGCGAGGAAGGCGTCGTCGGGGGCGAGGTGGGGGGCGGGCGCGGCGTCACGGTCGCCGGCCTCCCCGGGTGTACTGGGCGTACGGGGCGCGGCCAGATCCCAGGTCACGGTCAGCCGGTCGCTCTCGTCCCCGTCGTTCACCCCGTCCGCCATGGGCCCGTAGAAGTCGACCAGGTACTCCGTGCCGGTGGCCCCCAGCTTGACCAGGTTGAAGCGGGCGTTGCGGCCGACCAGCGGATCGAAGGTCCAGCGCATGGTGCGGGCGCCGCGCTCCAGGGCCCAGGCGCGCTGGGCCTGCTTCACGGCGTACCCGGCACCCCGGTCGGTGGCGGCGGCCGCGGCGACCAGCGAGTACGTGTCCTGCCGCCCCGGCTCCCCGAACACGGCGACGGCGGCTCCGGCCAGCCGTGTCCCGTCGTACGCGGCATGCACCGCACCTCCGGCGTGCACCAGGCTGTGCAGCACCTCCGCCGGATAGGGCGGGTTGCTGCGGGGCGACTGCCAGACGTCGCTGAAGAGGTCGGCCACCGCGCCGATCCCGGCGACGTCGTGAACGGTACGGATGCTCACTTCGGTCATGGAACCGAGTCTCGAAGCTCGCGGCGGCGCCCACGTTGTACATCAGGACAACACGCGCGTACGTTTCTGATGAGATCGGCCAACCACGCCCGTCCGAAACCGGCCGACCATCCTTGTCATCCCCATCCCCATCCCGTTCCCGTTCCCGTTCCCGTTCCCGTCCCCGTCCCCGTCCCCGTCCCCGTCCCCGTCCCCGTTCCCGTTCCCGTTCCCGTTCCCGTTCCCGTTCCCGTTCCCGTTCCCGTTCCCGTTCCCGTTCCCGTTCCCGTTCCCGTTCCCGTTCCCGTTCCCGT
>NZ_JBEYFS010000374.1:0-6925 GCF_040634475.1 Streptomyces sp. NPDC007095 | reverse complement strand
CCCCGATGCGAAACCACCACACCCTTCGGACGCCCCGTCGAACCCGACGTAAAAATCACATACGCCGGATGACCACCCAACAACGGCGCCAACCGGTCGTCATCACAAAGGTCATCATCCGGCAGCTTTTCCAGCTCCGCCACCGTCGCCTGGTCTCCGAGCACGACCACGGCACTTACAAACTCCTCCAGGCCTCCCGAATCCCCCTCCCGCACCACATCAAGCAGGCCTTCACCGGTGAGCAGGACAGCAGGCCGCGCATTGTCAAGCATGTAGGAAAGGCGGTCCGCCGGCAGCTCGGGGTCCAGCGGAACATAGGCAGCACCACACTTCAGCACCGCCAGCAGTGCCGTCACCATCTCCACCGAACGGTGCATCAGAACACCGACCCGGCCTTCCGGCCCGGCACCAAGCTCTACCAGCCTCCGCGCCAGCCGATTCGCCCGCTCATTCACCTGCCGATACGAGAACTCCGTCCCATCGGCATCCACCACGGCCACCGCATCGGGGGAACGAACCACCTGCTCCTCAAAAAGTGCCGCCAAACTGTCACCCGGCACCTCATGCGCGGTGTCATTCCACTCCCCCAACACCTGCTCACGCTCAGCCGAAGACAGCACATCCCAGCGGCGCAGGGCATCCTGGGCGTCGGCCTTCGCCAGCCATTCCAGGGCCTGTTGGAAAACTCGTGCAGCAGTGGCAAGGCCCTCTTCGCTGAGTGCGCCTGACGGGCTGTCGAAGGCGAGAGCGAACGGGCCACCAGCCGCCCCCTCCCGAATTGTTATAGACAGTTCGCGCACGTTTCCAGACGCCAGACCGTGTGCAGTGACTGCCAGATCGTCGAAGGTGAGGTCACTGCGGAACGGCATCACGTTCACAACAGCTGAGAACAGGCCGCCACGCCTGACCCGTCGTAGGTCTCGCAGCATGTCTTCGTAGCGGAAGCGCTGATGCCGCAATGCGGTGCGGACCGTTGTCGATACCTGACGGACGAACTCCCCGAGCGTTATGTCATGGCCCACCATGAATCGGACGGGCAGGATGTTCGCCATCATGCCGGGCGTCCGAAGTTGCGGTCCGCCTTTGCGCCCGAGGACCGGCACACCAAGGGTGACCTCGTCCGACCCGGTGATCCGGGCGGCGGAGAGGGCGGCTGCGGCGATGAACAGCGCGGATGGGCTTGTCCCAAGACGTCGAGCCAGTCGCCGGAGGCCCTCTGCGGTGGCCGGCCCGACCTCGGCGTTCGCCTGAAGGGAGCCGAGAGGCGCCTGCTGCGAGGGCCGCTGGCCGAGACTGGGCGGCTCGGGGCTGCCGCTGAGGGCATCGGTCCAGAAGGCTCGGTCGCGCTCGAAGTCCTCGGACGCCCGGTATGCGGACTCCGCGTCCATCAGCAGAGTCGCTGACGGGAACGCGCTCTCGGTCACCGGGACTCCGCGGGACAGCTCCGTGTAGATCTGCGCGCATCGCGATGCCACCAGCGAACCGCTGTACCCGTCGCCGATGGCGTGGTGGACGCGCTGGTACCAGATGTAGGCATCGTCCGCGACGGTGAGCAGAGCCTGGACGAAGTAGGGACCGGCATGCAGGTCGAACGGGCGGCTCAGGTCTGCCCGCATCCACTGCTCGGCAGCGGCACGCGGATCCTCGGCGGACCGGAAGTCGGCCCGGTGCAGCGTCCAGTCGTCCGTCGGTCGGAAGTGCTGGAATACGTTGTCGTCGGCCGCCTCGAAGCGCAGGTGGTAGCCGTCGGCCTCACCAACAGCCTGCCGCAGCGCCCTGTCGAAACGCTCGGTGTCCAGCCTGCCGTGGATCTCCAAGTATTCGGCAATGCTGAGCGCGGGACTCGTCGGGTCGAGCTGCTGCGCGTTCCAGATCCCCTGTTGGCCGACCATGAGCTCACGGCGACCAGCTCCATACACAGACATTTTTCTACCTCGAGTCAGTTATGAGCGAAGGGACCGGAATTCGGTGCGCCGACCGGCGCACCAGGAAGGTGGAAAAGGCCAGCAGGACCCCTCCTGCGACGAAGGGAGCCCGTGGACCGACGCCGTCGAAGAGCAGGGCGGCTATGGGAGTGCCCACCGCGCCGGCCGTTGTCGTGGTCATCTGGTACACCATCGACACACGGCTCAGCAGCGCGTCGGGGACCACGGACTGACGCAGTGATATAACGGTGGAATTCCAGACGGTATTTGCCGCGCCATAGGCGGCGACGAGGGCCGCTGCTGCAAAGCCCGACTTTGCTGCCCCGAGGCCGAGGATGATGGCGCCGATGATCGGCGGGCCCGCGCGCAGGGTTCGCATCGATCCCAACGCGGAGGCCAGACGCGGAGCGACAGAGACTCCCCCGAGTCCCCCTGCGCCGAAGGCCACCACCAGAAGCGCGAAGCCCGTGGTGCCGACCCCTAGTGCCTGGCGAGCGTAGAGTACGAGTACGGACATCAGGCCGGCCACGACAAAATTGGTCGTCGCAGACACAAGACACAGACTGAGCAGCAGCCGGTCGCGCCGGAGCCAGCGCACTCCATCGAGCGCCCTTCCCTCCAACTGCTGCCGACGGCGGTGCCGTCCGCGCCCCAACCCGAGAGCAGCGCGCGAAGCGCGCCGACCGTCTCCTGCAGCAGGGCCCGCGAGGTCCTCCTTGCCGGGTCCACCTTTGCCGTCCACGCCGCGATGCCGTGCCCGGTCCCGGCGGTCAGCGGGTTGGGGAAGAGCCCCGCGACGGCGGACGGTGCCGGCAGCGCCGGGCACTCCCCGTCGTGCAGGTTCGCCTGCGGCCTGCTCTCGGCCGTCCAAACGGGCGCGGGGTACAGAAAAGATGCACACTGAGGAGCAGGCGAATGACAGGGCGTCCACCGCGAGGGGCAGAGGCGCGGAGACGCCGTACAGCACCGCTCCGAGCGGAGTGCCGAGCAAAAGTCCCGCGAGCATCGCGGTGGCTTGGATCCGGGCGTTCGCTCGGACCAGCTGGCTGCGGTCGACCAGCTCGGGTACCAGGCCCACCCAGGCTCCGTTGAAAAACGTCTGGCCGCACCCCAGCAGGAAGCCGGAGGCGGCCAGTGCCGGCACGGACAAGGCATCCAGGGCTGTGAGCACAGCGAGCAGGCCCATGGCGATTGCGCGCAGACCGTCCACCACGCACAGGATGCGACGCCGATCGAATCGGTCGGCCAGGATTCCCGAAGCGAACCCTGTCACCAGCCACGGAATCTGTCCGGCGACTGCCACCAGGGCCACCTGCCGAGCGTCATCGGTGAGCCTCGCCGCCAGCAGCGGAAAGGCGATAAGCCGCACGCCGTCGCCCACGCTCGACACGGCAACAGCCGCGAGGACCGGGTGGAAGGACGCCGGCAGAGCAGCCGCCCTGGTCGCGCGCAATGCAGAGAGCATGAAGGAATTTCCCGAGGATGTGCGGTGATCGACGGCTACTGAGTTCCAGCTGATCAGTCGCCGTTCATCGAGTCGATCAGGCTCTTCGGGCGCATGTCGGTCCAGGCGTCCTCGATGTATGCGAGGCAGTCGTTCCGGGGAGCCGGGCCGAATGCCACGTCCCAGCCTGCGGGTACCTCCACGAATACCGGCCAGAGCGAATGCTGGCACTCGGAATTCATCAGCACACGGTACTCGGCGTCCGGGTTCTCGAACGGATTGGTCATGGGAATTCCTTTCCTTGTCGTGCGATGTACGGGACTGTTTGACAGCAGTCCCATCACAGAAAGTCGGGTCATCGGATCGTTCGGGCGCCCGCCTTACGGGCGCCCGAACACGGTCAGCTCTCGGGGCCGGAAGGCGAGGAATCGCCCGTGAGGCTGCGGAGCCTGGCTGCCAGGATCGGTGCGAACTGCGCCAGGGATTCGGTCTGCATCAATGCGTCATGACTGCTGATCACGCCTTGGGTTTCGATTGCACCTGCCACGTACGGCCGCCATGGTTCCCCAGATGAGGCCACGTCGCTGTTCTGGCCTGTCGCCGAGACGAACAGCAACAGATCCCCGTCGAACCTGCGCGGGGTGAACTTCTGTACCAGTTGGATGTTGTTCATCCTGGTCTCGACCACAGCGGTGATCTGCTCCTCGCTGAGGGTCGACAGTGGCCCGCCCTGATCACGGAGCACCTCGATGACCCGCTCGGTCGTCACAGGTCCGTCGCCTACGACATCCTCGTCGCCGTCGATCAGACTCAGCAGCAGTCCACGCTGGTCAATGATCTGTACCGCCTCAGCGGAATCACCCATCGGGTAGGCATCCAGCATGGCCAGCAGAGCAGTTCGCTCTCCGCGCCGCTGCAGTTCGGTGGCTACCGCGTGGGCAGCGTGTCCGCCGAAGGACCACCCCAGAAAATGATAGGGCCCCTCGGGCTGAACCTTCATGATGTGGTCGGCGTAATCCACCGCCATCTTTTCCATGGATTCCGGGAGAAGATCTCTTCCAGCCAGACCGTGAGCTTGCACGGCGTATATCGGGCACTCCGAATCCAGATAGCTCAGCAGCCGGTAGTAGGACCAGCCGATCCCTGACGCCGGATGGAAGCAGAACAGCGGCGCGTGGCGGCCGCTGGGCCGCAGGGGCAGCATGACATCGAATCCGTCACTCGCCCCACCGATCTCCATGTGTGCAACGAGCCCTGCGACGGTGGGGTTTTGGAAGACTGTGCGCAGATCGACATCGAGGTTCATGGTGGTGCGGATACGGGCGATCAGGCGGGTGGCCAGCAGTGAATGACCGCCGAGCTCGAAGAAGTCGTCGTCGATGCCGACGGTCTCGATCCCGAGCAGTTCCGCGAAGAGTTCGGCGAGGTGCTGTTCTTGCGGGGTCCGGGCGCGGCGGCTGATCTCGGTGGTCGTCCACTCGGGCGCAGGGAGTGCCTGGCGGTCGAGTTTGCCGTTGACGGTCAGCGGCAGCGCGTCCAAAGTCACGATGGCCGCCGGGACCATGTACTCCGGCAGCCGCGCCGAGAGATGGGCCCGCAACCCCTCGACGTCCACCTCACCCGCCGGGACGACATAGCCGACCAGGCCCCTGCCGCCAGGCAGGTCCTCACGGACCACGACCGCCGCCTGCGCCACGGCCCGATGACCCGCCAACACCGCCTCGACCTCACCCGGCTCGATCCGGAACCCACGCAACTTGACCTGCTGATCCGCACGCCCCACAAACTCCAGCAAACCCCCACGACTCCACCGCGCAAGGTCACCCGTGCGATACATCCGCACCCCCGCCGCCCCGAACGGATCGGCAACAAACCGCTCCGCCGTCAGCCCCGGCCGGCCCACGTACCCACGCGACAGTCCCGCACCCGCCAGGAACAGCTCACCCACACACCCGGCCGGCACCGGCCGCAACACCGCGTCCAGCACATAGGCCCGCATACCGTCCAACGGCCGCCCGATCGGCAACACGCCCCGGGGTGCCGATTCGACGCGGTGCGTGGCGGCGAACGTCGTCGTCTCGGTGGGACCGTAACCGTTGGCGACCACAATCCCCGGACAGGCTTCCAGGACAGCACCCACCGCGACCGGCGAGACCACATCACCACCGGTCCACACCTGCCGCACCCCACGGAAACAGCCAGGCTCCTCTTCCGCCACCACAGCGAACAGCCCCGCCGTCAGCCACAGCGCCGTCACCCCGTGTTCCGCGACCACCCGGCCAAGCCCACCGGCGGTGAGATCACCCGAAGGCGCCACCACCACACGGCCACCATTGAGCAACGGCACCCACAACTCAAACGTCGACGCATCGAACGAGTACGGCGAATGCAGCAGCACCGCCTCGAAGTCCGACCCTGCAAACCGCCCGTCGGACGCCAACGCCACCACATCCCCGTGCGTGACCGCCACACCCTTCGGCCGCCCCGCAGACCCCGAGGTATACATCACATACGCCAACTGCCGAGCATCACACGGGACAGCAAGCGGCTCAGCCCCGTCGGCCACCGCGTCGAGCGGAGCATCAACGACCAGCACAGTCAGCCCCAACTCCACCGCCTGCGCACACAGCGCGTCGTCCGTGACGACGACACCCACGCGCGTCTCGACCGTGATCGCCTGCCGGTGAGCGAGCGGGTAGCGCACGTCCAGCGGAACGTAGAAACCACCTGCCTTCACCACAGCCAGCAACACCACCGCCAACGCAGCCGAATGCTCCATCAGAACGGCAACCCCACACTCGGGACCCACCCCCGCCGCAACCAGCCGACGAGCGAGCCGCCCAGCACACACATCAAGCTCCGAGTAAGTGAGCTCAACCCCACCACCCGCCACCAGAGCAACCGCGTCCGGGGTACGAGCCACCTGAGCCGCAAACAACTCAGGCAACGTCCCAGACAACACCCCGTCGAACGTACCGCTCCACTCCGTGAGCAACTGCTCCCGCTCACCGGGCAGCAGCACATTCACCTCGCTCACGCGCCGGCCCGGGGTCTCCACCACGTCACGCAGGAATTCCGCCCAGCGATGGAAGATGTCCACCACTGTCGCCTCGTCGAACACGTCGGTGCTGTACTCGATGGAACCGCCGATCCCCAGCGGCGTGCCGTCCTCGCCATAGAGATCGGTCATGCTGAAACCGAGGTCATACTTTGACGTATCGCTGCCGACCGGAGCGGCAGACAAACGCAGACCCGGAAGCTCCAGCTCCGGGCGGGCGGTGTTCTGAAGCACCAGCATGACCTGGAACAACGGATTGTGCGCCAGCGTCCGCGCCGGATTGAGCACCTCGACCAGGTACTCGAACGGAACATCCTGGTGATCGTAAGCCGCCAGCGCCACCTCCCGCGCCCGGCCGAGGAGTTCAGCAAAGGCCGGATCCCCCGAGATGTCATTCCGCAGCACCAGAGTGTTGACGAAGAACCCGACCAGATCGTCCAGCGCCTCATCCGTACGCCCGGCAATGGCACAACCCAACGGAATGTCGTCCCCCGAACC